>JAOZRI010000022.1 GCA_029940235.1 Desulfobacula sp.
CAAACCCGTACATATTTGCAGTAGGACCCCCAAGATCTGTAATATATCCCTTAAAATCTTTAAGACGGGAAATTGTTTTTGCTTCATTTATAATGGATTGTTCACTCCTGCATCGAACAGTCTGTCCCTGGTGGACTGAGATAGCGCAAAAATTACATTCACCATAGCAGCCATAATGGATTGGGATTGAAAATCGTATGGTTTCCAGGGCTTTGACAGAACCGCCCTTTTTATAATAGGGATGGAGATCCCTTTCAAATCCAAGAGAATGTATATGATCAAGTTCCTGTGTGCTGCTGTATGGTTCTGGCGGGTTCAGGACAAGATAACGATCATTGTGCTGTTGACAAAGCCTTTTGGCAGTTATTGGGTCATTGTTTTGATAAAACAGATCAAAGCTTTTAATAAATTGATTTTTATCTTTTTTAACTTCTTCAAATGAGGGTATTTCTTCTCCCTGTTTTTTTTTTGAGATAAAGGCAACACCATTTAAAGATTCAGGGTTTTTATCGTTTTTCAATGCTTTTGCAAATTTAATAATTGAGCTGTGAGCCATACCAAATAAAAGGTAGTCAGCTTTTGCATCAAAAAGTATAGATCTTCTAATTTTATTTGATTTAAAATCATAGTGGGCTATTCTTCTAAGGCTTGCTTCAATACCTCCAAGAACAAGGGGTCTGGTATTTTTAAAATATTGTCTGATAAGATTGGAGTAGGCAATCACAGCCCTGTCCGGGCGTATGTTATTTACGCCTCCCGGGGTATAATCGTCCCTTTTCCTCCTTTTATTCAAGGCAGTATAGTTTGCCACCATGGAATCTATACAACCCCCTGTAATTCCCCAGAAAAGAGCCGGTTCTCCAAGTCTTGAAATATCTTTTTTACTCTCCATGTCAGGCTGTGCAATAATCCCTACACGAAAGCCCTTATCAATAAGGACTTTGCCAATAATTGCAACTCCAATAAAAGGCGAATCAATATATGTATCACCTGTGACAAGAATTACATCAAGGCGGTTCCAGTTCAGTTTTTTTATCTCTTTCATGGTTGTGGGAAGAAACATGGCACTATTTATTTCCTTAAATATTCACCTGATTTACAACAGGCATATCATACATGATAATTTTTTGTATTTCAATTCTATCGGTGTAAATGTGCTGTATCATACCTTTTGTAAGTACAAAATTATCTGGCAATATGATTTACATCATAAGAAGATAAATGCCGGATACAGCAATAACAGCTCCGGCAGCTGACCTGATGGATACATGCTCTTTATGAAGGAAAATTGAAAATGGGATAATGAAAACCGGAACAAGTGATAAAAATGTGGAAGCCACCCCAGTTGTAAGGTAATGAAGTACAAAAAGAGATAGAGATACTCCGAGAAAAGGTCCGATAGCTGAGCCAGCAGCCGTGAATAATACAGCTTTCTTGTCTTTTATAGCAGTTTTCACATTTCCCCAATTCCCAGTGACAGTAAAAAAAACAAGAAAACATATAAAAGCTGCAATAGCACGGATCTGGGTAGCAGCAAAAGCATCGAGATACCCTGAATCTGTCTGCATGCCTGTTTTGCTCAGAGTGTATCCCAATGCCTGACCAAGCATTGCTCCAATTCCATACAAAACACCTTTAAAAGATATATTTCTAATTGTCAGGTTTGACGAGGTTGATATTTTTTGGTTTCTCTCCAAGATAACAATACCGACACCGACCAGAGTAACCATCATGCCAATCCACTGATGAAAAACATAAATTTCTTTAAGGAATATCCAGCCTATCATGGCTGTAGTTGGTGCAGATAGACTGAAGATCAGCATGGCCACCCTGGGACCAATTTCAACAAGCGCTTTGAAAAGAAAGATATCTCCAAGAAAAAATCCAATAATTCCGGAAAGGCTCAAATAAATCCAGGCATGGGTTGGGAAATCAATAGGAAGGATAGATCCGTGCTTGAAAAACAAAAAAATACCAAAAAAGATTAAAGCACAGGTAAGCCTGATAATATTAACCGGAGTGGCTCCTACTTTTTTGGATGCAGCTTCAAAAAACTGGATACTGATAGTCCAGCACAATACTGTTGCAACAGCGATTAATTCACCAGTATAAACCATGGAACTCCTTTTTGTATAATAGGAAAATCATAGTTAGATGATATGCAACTAAATTACAAGCTCTAAGAATACAAAGGGAAGAAGAATAAGAAATCAAAAAAGTAAATATAGCATAAAAAAAACAAGCATGATAATAAATATGATGACTAAATTAAATATTTTATTAATGACCATAGTTGCTTTTGGCATGCTGATCGTGTTTTCAGGGTGTGTAAACTCTATCAAAGGCGAATTTTATTTGAACTTTGAGAAATACCAAAGCGGTATCCATGCCTTTGAACAAGAAATCAAAAAAAAACCTGGTGTTGCTAAAAATTATTTCTATCTTGGCCGTTTTCTGTTGGCCCAGAAGAAATATAAAAAAGCAAATACACAATTTAACAAGGCTGTTAACCTTGAACCCGAGAATGATAAATATCATTTCTGGCTGGGTGTCTCCTATGGGGGCCTGAAAAAAGTTCAGCTTGAAATGGAAAATTACAGGAAAGCAATTGAACTAAACTCCAGATATTTTCAAGCCCATACCTATCTTGGGCACAACTTGTTTCGATCTAAAAAGTACTTATTGGCCTTGGAAAATTATAATAAAGCTCTCTCAATAAAATCAGACAACCCCTCTGCACTTTATAACAGAGCATTAATTCTGAACAGGCTAAAAAGAGTGCCCGAGGCAAAATCAGCCTTTAAACAATACCTTAATAATTACGGTTATGGCAGCAGCTCAAAAGCCATGACTGCAGTTTCCTATCTAAATCAGATGGGTGATTTTGAATATAGAATCCATCTATTCAATCGAAGAAAACTGGTTCTTCAAAAGATTAGTTTTGATCCAGTAAAATTTGAATTGGAAAAAGAGTCACGAATATCCCTTCAGACAATCGGGGCCATGACAAAGAAAAATTCCAAGATTACCCTTTATATTCTTGCATACCAGAAAAATAATAAAACGCTGGCCAGAAAAAAAGCTATTACCATAAGAACCTATTTACTGGATATGTTTCCGAGGATAAAGCCGGAGCAGATTAAATTAAGCTGGTTTGGCGTTCCGGAACGTATCAGTACAGGCAAAGTGAATCATACTCTTGATGATTCTATAAATCTGTTTGCTGTTTTAAAATAAGACCTCAAATAAAATCTTTTATATTTTTTTGTGACCAACTCATTATCCATGCGTATATATTAACAAGAGGATATTTTTGAAAGAACTTAAGGACATTGGCATAGTTGAACAGGTATTGGAAGGAAATAGAAATCAGTATCGTTTTATTGTGGATAAATATCAGAACCAGATTTTCAGTTTTCTAATGCGTGCCACAGGATCACGATCAGATGCAGAGGAACTTACACAGGAAACATTTATGAAAGCGTATGCAGCACTCAAGAGGTTTGACACAAAAAATAAGTTTTTCCCATGGCTTTATACCATTGCTTTGAATACCTTCAGGGACTGGAAACGAAAAGAGCTGAATCAACCCAAGGTATCCTTACCATTTCCCGAAGAGTTGTTTGTCGATGAAAATGCCGTCAACCAGGAACTTGCTGCCACACGAAAAGAAGATATGACTCTGGTTCAAAAAGGGTTGTCTGTACTTTCCCTTGACCATAGGGAAGCCATTATTCTCAGGTTTCGCTATGATTTGTCCCTTCAAGAAATCTCTAAGATTTTTAACATTTCCATGAGTGCATCAAAAATGAGGATACATCGTGGATTAAAACAGCTTAAACAAGTGGTATGCAATGAAAACAGATAATGAAGAAGATACTGTTTTTGAAGAAAATTTGATCTCCATGCTCAAGGAGCTTCCAGAGGATACACCTTCTGAAGGTCTGACTTTGAAGGTTATGGGTCAATTAAAAGAGATGGATAAATCTTTTCTGGAAAAGCTGATTGATCTTTTCAGACATCGCGTTACCATCTCATTTTCACCTGTTAAAGCAGTCTTCTTTACTGTTCTACTGCTGGCTGGTCTGCTGGCTGTTCAGGTCAATTTCCCGCCGGGAAAAGCTGTGAATCCGTCAAATCAGATGGATAATATTAATTTAGCAGACCACTCATCAAGCTATTCTATGGGCAGGGACTTGTTGAATAGTGGGGAATATAATAAATCCATTGGTTTTTTCAAACAGGCGGTGGCACAGAACCCTGCAAATTCAGAATATCATTTCTGGCTTGGTGTCAATTATGGAAACCTTAAAGATTATCAGAATGAAAGAGTCTCCTATTTAAAAGCAATCTCTCTTACATCTGATCATCTCATGTCCAACTATTTTCTGGGCCACAGCTTTATGAATGATCAAAAGTGGGATATGGCGCTTGTAGCCTATGACAAGGTATTGTCCATACAGCCAGCATTTGAACAGGCACTTTACAACAAGGGACTTGCTTTAAAACGTATTGGCCGCAACCAGGAAGAGATGCTGGCCTGGAAAAATTATCTCTCTATAAAAAACACAGGCCTGTGGGCGCTCAGGGCAGCAGCACATTTAAATGCTTCTGGAGATTTTTCATACAGAATATCCCAGATTGGAAGGCAAAAAATTGTAATAGGGCCGTTTCCAACCAATGATAGTGATAAAAAAATTATGCTTTCAGGTTCTTCTTTAAGCAGTTTGGATCAATCCCTGCGTTTGTCTCCAGATCTTGATCTGTTTGTCATTGTTTATTCAGGCAATGACCCTGATGCTGCTAAACAGCAGGCGAAAAATATAAAAAAACAATTATTGGAAAACTTTTCAAACATCAACTCAGCCCGTATTAGACTCAGCTGGTTTGGTGTGGGAGAAGAGATAACAATTGGCAATAAATCATTTTCCTTGAAACATTCTGTACGTTTCTTGGGTTTGCAAAGGAAATTTAAAAATAGAGGAGTCAGCACATGAAAATCAGGAATTTTAAACATTTAAATCTTATTATGGTAATGGCATTTTGTCTGTTCATCTTTGGCCCAATGAGTACTGCCTTAGCTGAGGATCCCCCTGCTGAAGAAGTAGTTGGAGACATTGTTGAAGGTGATGATTCAGATCCAGAAGAGCCAGCAGAGGATCCGGAAGAGCCAGCTTTTCAAAATCCAACACAGGCACAGAGAGCTATCAATATAGCAGAAGCATATGCTGCAAAACCAGACCCTGAGCTTGAAGAAGCTATGGCGGGCGTTGATACAGTTCAAAATGAGTTAGATAAAGCAAAGAGTGCTCTTGCAGAAGCAGAAGTAGAAAAGGATGAAGAGGCAATTAAGGCGTTGAAAGAGAAGGTTGCACAATTGGAATCGGAACTTGAAAGCGCTGAGGGCGCTGTTGACAGCCGTATATCGGAATATGCCGACGTCACGCCTGAAGACATTGCACAGATGCGTGCAGATGGAATGGGCTGGGGAGAGATTTGTCATAAACTTGGTCTTCATCCCAGTATTTCTGGTATGGGACACACAAAAATGTATAGAAACAATGCAGGTTGGAAAAAAGGTTTTGATCCTGACGGCGAAGTTTCAGATATTGAAATTGAAGAGGCAACTGCACGAAATTTTAAGTCTGGTTTTTCAAAAGGGCATGGTGTCTCTGCAGATAAAGGGAATAATGGGAAATCATCTGAGAAAAGTGTAAAAGGCAAGGGAAATTCAGGCAATAAAAGCGGAAACAAAGGAAATAAAGGTGGAAACAAAGGGAATAATGGCGGGAAAAAGAAATAATTGATATTATCAACCACAATAATTAAACAAAAATCTGGGCAGTGTCAGTAATGGCGCTGCCTTTCTATTTGTAGATTTACCTTTTGCTATTCTGAATCTTGCCATGTCCTGGATAAATTGATATAGTTTCATTTCCTATGAATGAGAAAAAAATATGGCTTGAATGAAATTGAAAAAACAAGATAAATTTATATTCAGATGTCAGTCCTGTGGAGCCCAGGCTCCAAAATGGATGGGGCAGTGCCCGGAATGCGGCGGTTGGGATACATTGGCTGAAGAGCGCAGTGTTCCAGGTGTTTTAAAAAAGAAAAAATCCTCTTTTCTGCCTGAACCTGTTCCCCTTGATTCTGTGGAAGCTAAAGAGACAGATAGAATCAAAACCGGGTTGGCAGAATTTGACCGGGTACTTGGAGGCGGACTTGTTGAAGGCTCCCTGGTTCTCATTGGCGGTGATCCTGGAATTGGAAAATCCACCTTGATGCTCCAGGTATTATCAAAAATGTCAGATTCCGGGAAAAAGTGTCTCTATGTTTCAGGAGAGGAGTCAGTGCGGCAGATTTCCATGAGGGGAAAAAGGCTTAATTCCAATGGATCTACCATGTTTGTTGTCTGTGAAACTGATCTTGATTCCATTCTTGCAATGGTGGAATTATCAAAATATGATGCTTTGGTAATTGATTCCATACAGACTGTATTTCATCCTGATGTATCTTCAACTCCAGGCAGTGTAACCCAGATCAGGGAAGCTTCCATGCATTTTATGAAGCTTGCAAAGTCAACGGGTCTTCCAATTTTCCTTGTTGGCCATGTAACCAAAGGGGGAGCCATCGCAGGCCCGAGAATTATGGAACATATGGTGGATACTGTTCTCTATTTTGAAGGGGATAAAAGCCATGTCTTCAGGATTTTAAGGGCTGTCAAAAACAGGTTTGGTTCCACAAATGAGATTGGTGTGTTTGAGATGAACGAAAAAGGTTTGATAGAGGTTCCAAATCCTTCTGCTGTATTTTTATCTGAGCGTTCAGCCATTGCTCCAGGGTCTGTGGTAACATCATGTATGGAAGGCACCAGGCCTATTCTTGTTGAAATTCAGGGACTTGTATCAAGTTCAAGTCTTGGCACGCCAAGACGGACAGTTCTTGGACTTGATAATCACAGGGTAGCTTTAATTGTTGCTGTGATGGAAAAAAGACTTGGAATGAATCTAACCGGTCTTGATATTTTTATGAATGTCACAGGTGGAGTTAAAATTGTAGAGCCCTCAGCTGACCTCGCCATTGCAGCAGCTCTCGCATCAAGTTTTCTGGATAAACCAGTGGATAAACAGACAACATTGATAGGGGAAATTGGACTTACAGGAGAAATCAGGGCTGTGGGTCATGCCCAGGCCAGGATCAAAGAAACTGCAAAAATGGGATTTACAAGATGTCTTGTCCCTTCCAATAACATCAAACAACTTTCCAGAATAAAAAATATGACAATTGAGAGTGTCAGTTTCCTTAAAAGTGTTGTGGATGTATTGTTTTAATGCCGAAGGCAAAAGCAGGGTAAAAAATGAAAAACCCCAAAAAAAAGAAAAATCAAAAGAAAACTACCAATAAAAATCTTGGTAAAAATCAGTGGGAAGACCATCTGACAAGAAAGGCAAGATCAGAAAATTATCCTGCAAGATCTGTCTATAAACTTGAAGAGATACAAAACAGATTTAAGGTGATAAAAAAAAATGATCAGGTTCTTGATCTTGGATGTGCTCCCGGCTCCTGGCTGCTGTATGCTGCAAAACAGGTGGGAAAAGGCGGAGCCGTATCTGGTATTGATCTAAAACAGATTGATATTAAGTTGCCCCAGAATGTATTGGTAATACAGGATGATATATTAAATCTTGATGATAAAGTTTTTTTAAATAAGGATAAAAAATTTAATATATTATTAAGTGACATGGCTCCTGCCACTACAGGAAGAAAGGATGTTGATGCATTAAGATCGTTTGAACTTTGCAATATGGCATTAAAGATAGCAGATGATTTTTTAACTGCCAATGGGAATTTTGTCTGCAAGATATTTCAGGGTGATGACTTTAATAGTTTTCAAAAAAATGTTAAATCAAGATTTAAAGAGTGTAAAATTTTTAAACCAAAAAGTTGCAGAAAGCAGAGTAAAGAAATATATATCATAGCAACAGGCAGAAAATAGCAGCCGCAGACGGATTAAAATGGGCTTAATCCAAAACAGAGCATTAAATAATTCTAAAATTGAGATTGGTTTTATATAAAGGAGGAGTTTCATGTCAGGACACAGCAAATGGTCAACAATAAAGCATAAAAAAGGTGCTGCTGATAAAAAACGCGGTAAGATTTTTACCAAATTAATCAAAGAGATTACAGTTGCCGCAAGAATGGGCGGAGGTGATCCCGATGCAAATCCAAGGCTGCGACATGCTTTGAGTTCTGCAAATTCCCAGAACCTTCCAAAGGACACAGCACAAAGAGCAATTAAAAAAGGAACTGGTGATCTTGAAGGTGTTGAGTATGAGGAAATTCTTTATGAGGGATATGGCCCTGGTGGAGTTGCTATTCTTGTGGAGTGTCTGACAGATAATAGAAACAGAACCATTGCAGATGTACGTCATATTTTTGGTAAGGCTGGCGGTAATGTCGGCACAGATGGATGTGTTGCCTGGATGTTTGATAAAAAAGGGCTTATCTCAGTTGCCAAAGAAAATTCAGATGAAGATACAATCATGGAATTAGCTTTGGATGCAGGAGCAGAGGATATTATAGAAGAGACAGATTCTTTTGATATTATTACATCACCAGAAGATTATGATGCAGTAAAAGATGCCATTGATGCAGCACAGATTAAATATGAACTGGCAGAAATTACCATGATTCCTCAGAATATGACCAAGGTGGATGGTAAAGAGGCAGAACAGATGATCAAATTCATGGAAGCCTTAGATGACAGTGATGACGTGCAAAAATTCTATTCCAATGCAGACATTCCAGATGAGGTGTTTGATTCACTATAATAATCCCGGAAAATAAAAGCTGTTCAAAAACTCTTAATATTTATTGAAGTATCAGTGAAAAAATTAATAATAAAGCGGTAAGCGTAACTTTCAGAAATAATGCAACCAAAATCATATTTAAATTTCTTATCAAAAAACTGGGCGTTTATTACAGAATTGTTTGAAATAAGCCGGGGAATTCCCATTGATTTTGTTGGATTAACCCATACGATAAGGGCTTTTTATCCATCTATAGAGCTGACTCCTTTTATTAAAAGGCTTGAAGAGTATGAAATTATAGAAAAAGATCTCTCTTATGAATCTGTCTATTCACTTTCCGACAAAACAGATCAAATCGTAGAATTAATACTAAATGAGCAACAGTTAGGGTTATCTGACAGTATCAAAGTTTACATTGAACAATTTGACAAACTAAGTCTGGGATTATTAAAAGCGGTTCAAAATAAAAACCTTGATGACATTGTAAGGTTTTTCAAGAAAATCAATAGACAAATTCAATCAGTTGTACGTCAAGGCTCATATAATTATAAGGGAATAGAAAATCTTGTTGCACAATCAAAGAAACAGGATTCCATTGTCCCTTTAAAACAAAGATATGCCGACGTCATAAATGCCTGGGAAGATTATATTATTCCAATGGGAAAATTTATAAAAAGCAATGATTCCTTTGATGCGACAGTGGACAAAGCAATAACACGTTTAAATGCAGCCATCACCTTTCTTGAAAATTCCAGCTCAATGTCAAGCGAACGGCAAAACATCCATACATCCAAACGTAAATTTGAAGATATGAGGGGGCATTTAATAAATACTTTTGGTTTTTCAAAGGCCTTGCTGGAACCTCTCTATAAGACAGCAAGATTAAACTCAAAGGTGACCAAGGGTGTTTCAACTATCCTGGACCATGTCAGAAAAGAGCGGTTTGATTATTTTGATAACGGAGCCACTTTAGATTTTTATAAAAAAGAAAATGTTGCGCTTTTAAGCAGTGACCTGGGTGTTATCCGTTATTATGTCGGTCTTAAAAATATAAAAGAGAATCCAACTCCCCCAATTCTGGTGCTAAGTGGTGAAGAAAAAGCAAAAATTCGATCAAACTTTACCCCACCTTTAAACAAACAGTCGGTATTAAAAGAATTCCAATCAAGCCTGCCTGTTGATGATATTGCCCAATGGGTGATTGACAGGTATCCATATCTGACGACAGGAAGAACCTTAGAAGCCATCTGGCTTATAATGACGTATAAAAAATGGCAAGTACAAAAATTAGGCAAACAAAAATATCGAACTAAAAATCATTTATTAACAGGACAATTATTAAAGGTGGAAAAAAATGGATGATTTTGAAATTAATCCTTTCAGACTAAGATATATCAAAGAGATATACGAAAAACTTTCCCATGGTTATCATTTCTGCATTGATGATAATAAAGATGAATACAGTGGGATATACAGTGAACTGGTTAATAATTTGCTATACTATAAAACTCTTTTTGAAACATTAGGATATACATTATCTGACGGGTCTGCTGGTATCTATTTTTTTGAGTCTGCCAAGGCCGGCAGCACGACAACCAAACAAACTCGCGAATTGACCCTGTTTTTAACTATCCTTTATGATCATCTTGCAGATGAAGGGAAAGACCCTATTACAGCAATTTTAGAAATTCGTTTTGAGATAAAAGACTTGCCTCATTTAACCAAGGATCAATATAAAAGGCTTATGGTCAATGTGGGAGTTGAAGATAGCAAAGATCTTAACCGGATTATAAAACGTTTTCAAAAATATGGTTTTTTAACCATAGAAGAGGATACTATCTTGTTTAAACAGTCTGTGTCTCGATTTACAAAGATGTTTGCAGAATATAGTGAACCGGAAAAAGGGGAGTCACCTTCTGATGAATACTAAAATGCAATATGGCATTCGCAAGTTGGTCTTATTGAATTCCGGGGGATATTCAAGAGGAGAATTTCCTTTGGATAAACCCTTATCAATCTCCGGATCAAACAACATGGGAAAATCTACAGCCATCAATGCTTTACAATTCCCATTTTTATGTGACAGACGAGATATGGTTTTTCCTGTCAGCGATAAAGACACCCTTCAATATTATTTTCCGACCACCAATAGCTATGTGCTTTCTGAAATCGTGACGGAAACTGGCACCTTTGTCGTTGGGGCCGCAGGAAAAGGCGCTGTGGAGGGTCATGAGTTTCAGTTGTTTGCCTATAAAAAAGTTTTGGATATTGAAAACGACTTATTGTTTTTAGACCCAGAATTTGAAAATAAAAAAAATATAAGAACCCTTTCTCAATTAGAAACGCATTTGGGAATGCAGAATGTCTGGTTAAAAAAACTTCGTCCAAGAGAAATGCAGGAAGTCTTAGCCGGCAGAGAAGTGACCATCAAAAATGAAAAGTTTACCATAGGTGTTTTCAGGCTGAACCACATAAACAATCTGCCTTTATTTATGGAAATATTTAAAAATCTTCTCCGTATGAATGATTTTGACATGGAGAAAATGAAGATGTTTTTATTGAATTCTCTTTTGCCGAACTGGGAATCCACAACACGGGATTTCATAAAAAACTACCGGCATTTTGACTATGAGGTAAAATCCGAAAGAACTAAAATTGATGCGGCAGAGGGTATTATTGGCAGGGTAGAGGAACTTATAAAATTAAAAAAAGAGTGGGATGACCATTTTTATTTTTTGTCAAATGCCTATAAAAGTATTGAGCTGCGGTATGAATCAGAAAAGGCGCACCGCACGGCTGAACTATCCTTGTTAAAAACTTCCTTTTCACAAATTGATCAGGATATTGACGCCCTTAAAAAGACCATTTCCCAGCTATCCGAAGAAAGCCAGGATATTTTTTTTAAGAAAAAAGAGCTGAAACAACAACTTATTACCCTGGAAAAACAGGAAATTCAATTTAAACTTTTTTCTGAAAAAGATATCAAGGATCAAATCCAGACGTTGAGAAAACAAGAAGAAGATATTATAGCGAAACTGGCCATATCCTCAAACCTGACACCTGATTTGATAAAACACAAAATTAAAGACAAAGATCGGTATATCAATACCCAGAACAATTTATTAAAAGGACTGGAATTAAACTTGCTTTTTTTATTGAAAGATTATTTCAATAAAAGAGAAATTCAAAATATATTAAAACTTCTAAACAGGGAGATTTTCACACAATTTGTTGTCAATGACGGTACACTTAACATCCATGATGAAAGAGGGGTTAAATTAAAGTTAAAAAAACTCTTATCCTATTGTGACGGTGATTTTTTTAATGATGGGAATGTTTGTATTAACCTTGAAAGCATTGCTTCAATAGATATAGATGATTATCTGAATCACGATAAAATAGAAGCAAATATCAAGGTTGCTGTTCTGGAGTTAACAAGGTTGAAAGATGCTTTAAAGACAGCTGAAAATCGGCAGGAAGAAGAGTTAAAAAAATCTGATCTGGAAAAGAAAATCAGAAAAGAAAGAGATACTCTGGAGAAATATCAATCGTTTTTAACATCCTTGGAATCCAAGCCTGTTCTGAAAGAAAATCTTTGTGAAATCACAAAACTGTCTAAAGGCCTTGTAAAGGAAATTAAAGCCAATGATGTTAAGAAAGATGATTTGGTGAAAAAATCCGTTTCCGGAGGTTTTGAGATCCAAAAAAAAGAAAAGGAATTGAGAGTTTTAGGCGAGCAGAAACAAATGGTTCGGCCTGTCATTGATTTTGAGGGCAACCTGCCTTCAGATGAAAACTTTGATCTTAGTGAATTGAGTGAAATGGATATAAAAGATCTGGTCGACCAATATATAGAAATACAAAATAAGGCCCTCAATGTAAAAAATAAAATCAAAGATGTTTTTGAAATCATTGAAAGTGGTGGAGGGAGAAGATTTGCCACTGGAGATGATATCCCAGCTCAAATAGAGTCCTTAAAAGAAAATACAGATGCAAATGCCATTGAAAAAAATAGGGATCTGCTTAGAAAAATTCGAGAATCACATAGTATTCAAATCGGAGCCATCCTTAAACAGTTCACAGGAAAACTTGAAGAGTTTAAGAATGAAATTAGAACTTTTAACAGGGAGATGAATAAAAGACCCATTTCTAATATTAAAAAAATTGAATTCTTCATTGATGAGAATAATAAGGTTTTAAAAACCATCCAGAAATTGGAAAAAGTGGATTCCCTGTTTGTTGATGGCAGTTCCAGCAGGATGATTCAAAACCTGACAAATCTTGTCGAAGATGGTGAATCTATCTCTTTGCCAAATCTTTTTAACCTTGGCATAAGGGTAGAGCTTATGAATGGGAAAAAACCGATTGAGGCATTCGGTCAGACAAAAATTGAATCAAACGGGACAGACCTTACTGTGAAAGTTGTTTTGAATGTCATGCTTTTAAAAAGAATTTTGCATCAAAAGCCGGATCAAGTCCTTAACATCCCTGCGTATATAGATGAAGCCGGCCAAATAGATACCGATAACCAGAATACATTAATCAAGGAATGCGCTGAAGCAGGATTTGTTCCGGTTTTTGCTTCAGTAGAGCCCCAGGATTCAGCTTTTTATTGGATTGGTCTAAACCTTGTGGATAATAAAATTATGGTCACTCCGGATGACTGGTGGACTTTAGAGAATGAAAAAGAGAAGGAGTATTCGATCTAAAAGGAATCATAAGTGTGAAAGCATCTACTCATAAATATTTGTTAAAATTGCTGGACACAGGAAAACTCAGTCAATCTAGCATATCCAAATCTGCATTGCCTATGATTGAACAATTCAGAGATGCAGGATTTGTCCAGTGGCAGAAGTCAGGCCGGGGGGGCATTTTTACCCTGAAAAACCGCAAGGCTGTAGAAAAGCTTTTGGAAGGAACAGGATACCATGGCCAGATTGAAGACTTATCTCCAAAAGCTAAATCAGTAGCTTTTAACAAAAATGCCCATGGAGGTCGTGACAATACACTGCTTTTCTTGTTAGCTACCACCCCAGATGTTTTGTGGTATAAAAACGGGGAACCATTGAACATTTTTGAAATTGTCCAGAAGTGTGGAGTGGCATCCATCCTTGTCCGCCCTGAGGATGATTGGCGAACAGATCATCCTATTGCTCTGGTGGAGAATAAAGATCTGCTTGTTTATGCTACCCGGTATTTTAAAAGAATCCAGTTTAAAGGTAATATCATGTATTATGGAGGGTGGGTTTCAAACAGGGTCATTGAATGGTTAAAGCAACAAGAAAAACCACCCCATATCATTTTTCCAGATTATGATATTGTCGGCCTGACAAATTATCTGAAACTCAAAGCAGAGTTCCCTGACATCAAGCTCTATATTCCCAATAATTTATTGGATCTTCTTAAACGATTTGGCAATGCGGAAAGATTAAAAACAAAAGCCAGTAGACGTCTTATTGAAACAACCCGGGATAAAGATGCCAGAAGAGTATACTCATTGATTTTAAAGTATGGTGTTGGACTGGATCAGGAGAGTCTGATGCTGTAGCCCTTTTTCATATTTTGAAACCAATGATTTCATATGTAGAAAAAATAGATAACTTTGTGCATACTGTATGAAAAATATTGCGTATTGCGCACAATGCTGTATAATCTATTCATGATTAAATCTTTTAAGCACAAAGGGTTGTGTAAATTCTTTGAAACTGGCAGCTTAGCTGGTATTCAACCTATGCATAGGCAAAAGTTAAAGATGCGATTGAGCGCACTTGATACTGCAACATGTATAGAAGATATGAATACTCCAGGCTGGCGGCTACACAATTTAAAGGGTGATCATAAAGGATTATGGGCGATTGATGTTAATAAAAACTGGCGTATTGTCTTTGAGTTTAAAGATGGTAATGCCTATATTGTAGATTATGAGGACTATCACTAATGGCTATGTATAACCCTCCCCATCCAGGAGAATTTATCAAAGAAGTCTATC
>JAOZRI010000253.1 GCA_029940235.1 Desulfobacula sp.
GCAGTCATTACACCCGGACCCAATTTCTTCATTACGGCACAAACGACGGTTAAGCACTCCCGTTTTGCCGGGTTATTCATTGTCTTAGGTACCTGCACAGGAACAATAATTTGGTCAATTGCTGGGTATTTCGGCATTGTCTATCTTTTCATTATAGCGCCTTGGTTTTATACCACACTAAAAATAGCAGGCGGAAGTTACATATTTTACCTTGGAATTATAATGATCATCAAATCATGTAAATCTCTTTCCAATTCGAATATTTTAACGGGAAATTCTCAAAGCAATTATTTGAACTGGTGGAAGGGGTTGATAACCAATCTGTCGAATCCAAAAACGGCCATGTTTGTGACGAGTTTGTTCGCTTCCGTTCTGCCAAAAGAGCCAACAATAGGAATTGGCATCGTAATTGTAACCCTAATGGTCATGATATCACTTGTATGGTATTCCTTTATTGTTTTAATCTTTTCATCCACTGGATTCAAATTTTATTACAATAAGATGCAGAAATGGTTGGAAGGTCTTGCCGGAGCTATTTTTATAGGTTTTGGCGCAAAACTCGTTTTTAGTGACAAATAAAGAAATTGTCCAGCCAAGAGACTGCAAGGTAAACATACTGGAACGGGTTATGAAAAATTTTTTATGGCAGATATCCGGAGGGTTATTCCTTGTACTTGATATTCCTTGAAACATCATATAATCTTATTTTAGTTTATAGATCTTTCAACTTGAAACAGGAGAACAAAAATGGACAAATCAAACACTTTAGATATATTAAAAAATGCATTTCTCATGGAAAAAAAGGGTAAAAGCCTTTATCAACAAGCAATGGATCATGCAAAGAGTGATGAGGTAAAATCTTTTTTCAAAGATCTTGTTGATGATGAACAGGAACATATGAATATCCTTGAAAAACAGTTTAAAGCATATATGAAAGATGGTAAATTTGTGGCTGTCTACTATGAATATGATGACGGAGCCGCTAACGCCCCGGATATTCTTGACCAAAATTTAAAGGATAAGATTAATGCTGCCAGCTTTGAAGCCACTGCTATTACGGCGGCCATCAGCTTTGAGAAAAAAGCAGTAGATATGTATGCCCAAAGGGCAAAAGAGACTTCAGATCCAGAAGAGAAGAAAATTTATAACTGGCTTTCTACATGGGAGACAACCCATTTAAAAAAGTTAGTGGCTCTGGAAGAATCTTTGATAGAAAATATTTGGCACGACAACAGTTTCTGGCCATTGTAAATTTGTGTTCAAATGGAAAAACCGGGTATATCTCAAGGACGTCTTTATGACAAATTTATAACCATTAGTTTTTCCTTTGACATATCTTTGATGGAATATCCAATACCGCCTGTACCAAGACCTGATTGTTCAGAGCCTCCAAAGGGCATCCAGTCAACCCTGAATGCAGTGTGATCATTAATCATGACAGCTTCAGCTTTTAATTTTTTTGCTGCATGGGAAGCTTTTTTAATATTTTGAGTAAAAATGGAAGACTGAAAACTGTAGGGCAGGGTATTGGCTCTTTTAATTGCATCATCCAGCAGAGAGTATGAATAAAAACAGACAACAGGCCCAAATATTTCTTGTGTTGAGACTTTGGCGTCTTTATCGGGATTCAGGATTATGGTCGGTTCATACAGTGTATCAGAAATTCTTTTACCTCCGCAGAGTATTTTACCACCTGATTGTACGGCTTCATTGACCCATTGTTCAACCCTGTCCACCTCTTTTGGGGCAATAAGAGGGCCTACTTCTGTATTCTTATCCAAGGGGTCTCCCACAATAAGCTTTTCAACCTCTGGAATGAACTTTTTCAGCACATCATCCATTATTGATTTATGGACATAGACCCGCTGTACAGAAACACATACCTGGCCTGCATGGTAATATCCGCCTTTGAGCAGAGATGGAATCATTGTCTCGATATTGGCATCTTTTTCAACAATTACCGGAGCTGCACCACCATGTTCCAGTGTGCAATGAACTCCTGGTGCAGTCATGGATCGAAGTTTCCAGCCAACTTCCCCTGAACCAATAAAACTAAAAAAAGATATCCTTTTATCTGATACCAGTTTTTCAGCATCCTCTCTTGTTGTGATAAGTACCTGGCAGAATTTTTTTGGCAAACCTGCATTGTATAAAAGATTAATCAGGTTGAGGCATGATAAGGGTGTGGTACTGGCAGGCTTGATAATTACAGGACACCCTGCAGCAATGGCAGGTATTACCTGATGGACAATTAAATTTACAGGATGGTTAAATGCACTTATGGCAAGGACAACACCCCGTGGTTCCATTGTGGTAAAGGCAAGTCTGTTTTCTGAAGATCTGGTATGTCCCATGGGTATCTGAGTACCTGATAAAGTTTCTATTTTATTGATGGCAATGTGGATTCCATGTATTGCTCTGTCAACCTCTATTTTGGTGTCAACCCAGGGCTTTCCGCCTTCTTGTGCAGCTATCTCCATAATTGTATCTTTCTGGGCAGTCATGAGATGAATAAGTTTTTGAAATATTTTTATTATTTCATATTTTGGAAGTCTTTCATCTACAGCTTTGTGGGTTTGAAAAGCAAGTTCAAGGGCTTTTTCTACTGCTGCTGCTGATGTAATAGCAATCTCTTTTATGGTCTTATTATCAAATGCAGCTTTTATATTTAATATGTCCATATTCTTTCTCCTGCAAAATTAAAGTGTGCATGTTATATTTTCAATATCATTGATCAAAACCTTTGAATTTTCCCTGTAATCAATGGGCAGATCAATCAGGTGAACTCCAGGGGTTTCAAGACATTGTTTTAAAATATCATAAAATTCATTGGCAGCATTTATTCTATAACCCTTGGCACCATAACTTCTGGCATATTGAACAAAGTCAGGATTTGTAAAGTCAAGGCCATGCACTTCAAGCCCCATCTGCTCCTGTTTCCATTTGATCATACCATAGGAGGAGTCGTTTAAAATTATCACAACAAGATCAAGTTTCAGCCTGACGGCTGTTTCTAATTCCTGGGAATTCATCATAAATCCACCATCACCGCAGATGGACAATATTTTTTTGTCAGGATAAACCAGTCTTGCGCCAATGGCAGAAGGGAACCCTGCTCCCATGGTTGCAAGGGCATTATCCAAAAGCAGAGTGTTGGGAAGGGATGCTTTATAGCTTCTGGCAAACCATATTTTATAAACCCCGTTATCAAGGGTAATAATACCATCTTTGGGCATTGCTCTCTGGACACAGGCTACAAGCCTCTGGGGCAGCATGGGAAAAGCATCACTCTTTGAATCTTTTGATAAAGCCTTATCAATGAGGCTTTTCATTTTCATGAAATAGGAAAAATCCCAGGACTTTTTTTTGTGTATGGCCTGTGTCATTAAATTGATATTGCCTGCAAGGTCTCCCACCACATCTAAATGGGGAAAGTATACATCATCTGCCCGGGAGAAAAAATGGTTGACATGAATTACTTTGGGGCCATCCTTCTGCATAAAAAAAGGCGGTTTTTCAATAATATCATGGCCAAAATTAATTATCAGATCCGAGCGATCAACAGCACAGTGCAGATAATCGTGGTCAGATAAGGCTGCTGTTCCGAGGAACAGAGGATTATTTTCATCCACAACACCTTTACCCATCTGGGTATTAAAAAATGGTATTCCGGTTTTTTCAATAAAGGCAGTAAAAGCCTTGACACAATCATGGCGGGTGGGTCCAACGCCAATTAAAACCAATGGTCTTTTGGCAGATTCAATTAATTTAACCGCCCTGTCAATAACCTGATCACTTGCCCTGGGGCGTTGTTTAGGATGAATTAAAAAAATATTGGCATCTGTCTCTTCTTTTGCAATATCTTCGGGCAATTCAAGGTGAACAGCTCCCGGTCTCTCTTCAAGGGAAAGTCTAAAGGCATCCCTTACCATGGACGGCATGATATCGCCATTTATAATTGTTTTACAATATTTTGTGATGGGTTTCATCATAT
>JAOZRI010000254.1 GCA_029940235.1 Desulfobacula sp.
TCAATATTTAAATGCCGGCCGACCTCGACCAGTGTAGGTGAAATAATTCACATTGCACAGTCATTGGTTGGAAAAGTCTTGTCTAATTGAGACATGACACCGCCAATGGAGGGACTTTTTTCCACCAGATATACATAGTATCCGGAATTTGCAAGATCAAGAGCTGAAAGCATGCCGGAAATACCGCCGCCAATTACAACTACAGATCCGGTTTTTTTTGTATTCATTATTATCTCCAGTTTTATTTATAAAAAATTTATTCAATGTATGACTGAAGACCGCCAGTTTATTTATCTATACATTAAATAAATTTATTCTCTATTACAACCATCACCTTAAATTTCATCTTTTAATTAATTCTTAATAATTAAAAATTATGTTATAAAGCTATAATTCAAGTGTTGTCAACCATAATTAAAAAGAAAATAATCATGACTTATACTGCACATATAACAGAAAATAAAAAATCACTATCAACCCAATATTATAATTTAAAAGAATAATGAAAAAAATTATCATAATCTGTGGCCCCACAGGAATCGGAAAAACTTCATTTGCAATAAAGATTGCACGCTCTTTTAACGGCGAAATTGTCAGTGCAGATTCAATGCAGATTTACAAACAGATGAATATTGGCACGGCCAAACCTGATTCTGAAGAGTTAAACCTCGCCTTCCACCATTTAATAGACTTTATTGATCCCAAAGATAACTTTGATGCCGGCATATACGTTAAAGCTGCTGATACAGCTATTACCAATATTGCTAGAAAAGGAAAGACACCTGTTGTAGCAGGTGGTACAGGACTTTATATCAGGGCTCTTTTGCATGGATTATTAAGATCTAAACCTTTAAATGAAAAAACAGTGTCACAACTGGAGAATGAACTAAAAGAGAGGGGCAATACTTTCCTGCATAAAAGACTTGAACAGTGTGATCCTGAAGCTGCCGGATCAATTCATCCAAATGACGTTTTCAGAACCTTGAGAGCCCTGGAATTTTTTTTGACCAATAACCAGAAAATATCTGACTGGCAGAATAAACATAATTTTAATGATCAAAGATATGATTTTATAAAAATAGGCTTATACATGGAGAGAGAAAAACTTTATGAACGTATTAATAAACGTGTTGATATAATGCTCAATCAGGGTCTGCTCAAGGAAGTTGTAACCTTGATTGAAAATGGATATTCCTTAGATTTAAAACCCATGCAGTCCATCGGATATAAACACATGGGCATGTTTATTAATAATGAAGTTGACTGGGATGAAGCTGTCAGACTCTTAAAACGAGATACAAGAAGATATGCCAAACGACAGTTCACATGGTTTAACAAAGATAAACAGATCATTTGGGTTAAACCTTCTGAAATTGAAAAAGCCAAACAGTTGGTAAAAGATTTTTTGACTTAATTTTTTAATTTTCATATAGTCTTGAACCAAAAAAATAATAAGGAATGGAACCTAAATATAAATGAATTTTAAATACTCCTTTTTTTTACATTATAGTTTACTGATAGTGTTTTCTATTGTCATGTGCCTGCCTTCATGTACAAAAATGCCTGTAAAACCTTCTATTGAACAAGATAAACAGATATCAAAAGACATCCAAACACCTGAAGCTGTTCAATCTGAAATAGATAAAGAAAAACTGCCAAAGCCTTCAATCATTAAAATTTTATCTGATCAGGCAGGGCAATTTGCTTTACAGGCAAATTATCAGGATGCCCTTTTTCTTTATAACCAGGCTTTTGCACATGCTCAAGATCAATCAAATGACAAAGCAGAATCAATACTTATTGCTGATATTGAATCACTTCTTTCACAAACTCCTGCCAGGGATATACAAGAATTTATTGAGATAAAAAATATTAATATCCCACGCTCTCTATTGTTGTACTGGCTTGGTATAAATTATGCTCTTGAGAATAACCCTGTTAAAGCAAAAGAAAATCTGGAATTTTTTCTATTTGAATACCCTCAACACCCTTATTATGCAGAAACAACAAAACTTGTTGAAGCTCTCAAACAGTCAATTTTTCACAGGAACACCATAGGCTGCCTTTTGCCTTTAACAGGTAAATATGCTCTCTTTGGTCAAAGGGCATTGACCGGCATTCAGTTGGCAATAGAGCAGTTATCCAATAAATACTCTAAACAATTTAAAATAATAATCATAGATACAAAAGCTGATCCTGATATTGCAGCACAGGGTGTGAGAACTCTATATCAAAAAAATGTTGCGGGCATAATAGGACCTTTATTAAATGCTGAAAAGGCAGGTGTTGAAGCTCAAAAATTAAAAATACCTCTGATTGCTTTAACACAAAAACAAGATTTTTCTCTACAGGGAGACTATCTGTTTTCCAATTTTATTACACCCCAGATGCAGGTGCAGACACTTGGAGCATATCTGTTCCTTGAGCTTGGTATAAAAAAAGTTGCCATACTCTATCCCGATGAAAAATACGGCAAAAAATATATGGAACTTTTCTGGGATATAGTTGATCAATACGGTGGTGAAATTGTTGGTGTTGAATCCTATGATGGTGAAAAAACAGATTTCCAAGAGCCAATTCAAAAACTTACCGGAGAATTTTATCCTGTTCCTGAATCTTTAAAGCCAAAAATCTTTGAGTTTGAAGATATGGATTTTTCTCCTTTAGATTTCCAGGTAGATATTAAAGAGGAGAAAGAAAAAATTGAAATCGATTTTCAGGCTCTGTTTATTCCTGATTCCCCTTCAAAAATCAATCTCATTCTGCCCCAGCTCGCCTTTAATGATGCTACAGACATGTACCTTGTGGGAACAAATTTATGGCATCATAAAAGCCTTTTAAGAGATGCAAAAGGATATAATAAAAATGCTGTAATAACCGATGGATTCTTCAATAACAGCCAGAAACCAGCTGCCATGGAATTTACCACCCAATATGAATCCATGTTTAATAAAAAACCACAATTTCTTGAAGCTATATCCTATGATACAGCATCACTGCTTTTAACATTTGCCATGGATGAATCCATTGATTCAAGGCAGACTTTAAAAGAAACACTTACAGGCAGGCGTATATTTGAAGGCGTTACAGGTAATACTATTTTTGATCAGGATGGCATTGCCCACAGACAACTTTTTCTCATGACAATCAAAAAAAGTGAATTTGTTGAAATTAGCCGCTGAATGAGGCATCCTGACCTGTCGCTTCCAACACTGACTGCCACAGCCTTCCAAGGGGATCTAATTTTTTCCGTTTACCAGATGATGCATCCATGGGAATATGAACATATTGGCTGTTCCAGAAACTGATCAATAATTTGGTTTTTCCTGCCATGCCGGCATGGACAGCTTCCCTGCCCAAGAATCCACAGAAAACACTATCATTGGCATTGGCAGGAAGGCTTCTGATTATATAACTTGGATCAATATATTTTAATGAGACAGGAATATCTTTTGCCTTAAACCAATGCTTTATTTTGTCCTTAAGAAAAAGACCAATATCTTGTAATACTATGTTGCCGGATGGATCAAACTCTTTTTCCTGATCTTCAAACAGATTTTGTCCTGCCCCTTCGGCAACTATTATAACAGCATGTTTTCGGTTCAAAATTCTATTTTCCAGGGCCTGTAAAAACCCAGTTTTACCATAAAGGAATATATCAACTTCAGGAATAAGGACAAAATTGGCATCCTGCTGTGCAAGTGCTGCTGTTGCTGCAAGAAAGCCTGAATGTCTTCCCATGAGTTTAATCAGACCAATTCCATTGGGATAGGCAATAGCTTCGTTGTGAGCCCCTTTAATGGCAAGGGTTGCAACATCAACGGCCGTATCAAATCCAAAAGATCTTGAGACGAGATGAATGTCATTGTCAATGGTTTTTGGGATACCAATGATTGATATTTTTAATTTTCTTTTTTCAATTTTTTCTACAATTTTTTTGGATGCCATTAAAGTACCGTCACCGCCAACCATGAAAAGAATACC
>JAOZRI010000611.1 GCA_029940235.1 Desulfobacula sp.
TCGGCTGTTTTGAACCCAATTCCAAAACAGCCTTGACTATTTTGGATTATGGTATAAAATAGCCATATGAGATACCTGCTTGAAAATATTCTTAAAGATTTAAAACGTAAAATGGTTTTCATTGGCGGGCCAAGACAGGTTGGCAAAACAACCCTTGCAAAAAATATACTTGACCGGTCATATCAATCAGGAAGATATTTTAACTGGGATTACAATGAAGACAGGCAGGATCTTTTATCAGAAAAATGGCAAGACAATGATAACCTTATTGTTTTTGATGAACTCCACAAATACAAGCACTGGAAAAACTGGATTAAAGGTATTTATGATACCAGTAAAGATTCTGCACATTTTCTTGTAACCGGATCAGCAAGACTTGATGTTTACAGGAGAGGTGGTGATTCACTGATAGGTAGATATCACTATTGGAGACTGCATCCCTTTGGACTTGATGAATTCCCAAAAAAAATGACTTCCAAAGAGGCATTTAAACGCCTTATGTCAGTTGGCGGTTTTCCTGAACCATTTCTTGACGGTGATGAACGTGAAGCTAGGCGTTGGAGAAGAGAGAGGTTTGACAGAGTTTTAAAGGAGGACATCAGGGATCTTGAATCAATTCGACATATCTCCCTGCTTGATCTTTTTATCCATCAGCTCAGAACACGTGTGGGCAGTCTCATTAACATGTCCAATATTGCCGGTGAAATCCAGGTTTCGCCAAAAACCATAAAAAATTGGCTTGAAGTACTTGAAAGAATGTATCTTCTGTTTGCAGTTCGACCTTACAGCCAGAACCTGCCAAGGGCTGTGATTAAACCGCCTAAAGTATTTTTTTATGATAATGCAGATGTTATTGGAAACAGGGGTGCTGTCTTTGAAAACCTTGTGGCTGCCCATCTTCTCAAAAAGATTCATTTTCTTGAAGACCGGGATGGATATAAATATGAACTTAGATACATCCGGGATAAAGAGGGTCGGGAAGTAGATTTTCTTATATTAAAACAGGGGGCAATTCAGGAGATCATTGAAGCAAAATTTTCAGATGATAATATCTCAAAGCACTTAAGATATTATGCTCAAAAACTGAACCCTCCAAAAGCCACCCAGATTGTTGCAAACCTGAAAAA
>JAOZRI010000255.1 GCA_029940235.1 Desulfobacula sp.
GTGATGTTTATTTGCATGAACATAACTCAGATCTGTTTGTTGTAAAAACATTTGCCCATCACCCGCCTTTTATTAGAAATACAATTGGTAGGTTTCTGATCGCACGAGAGTATAAAGCCTTAAAAAGACTCTCTGCCTGTATTGGAACTTGTGACAATGCTATCAGGCTTGGAAAATTTACCCTGAGCTACAAGTATATTGAAGGTCAAAATTTAAGTTCTTTTTCCAGACGTAATAATTCTATAAATAAAGACTTTTTCCCAAACCTTGAAAAAGCTGTTAAGGAAATACACTCTTTTGGCATTGTTCACTTGGATTTAAGAACAGGATCCAATGTAATTATTTCACATAAGGGAAGACCAATTATCATTGACTTCCAATCATGCCTCTCCTTGGACTTAATTCCCGGGCAATATTTAAAAAACCTTCTTAAATCAGTTGACATTTCAGGGGTTTATAAATATTGGGCAAAAATGAGTCCTGATACACTTGATAAGTCGAAACAAGAGAGCCTTGCAGCATTAAACAAAAACAGAAAGTTGTGGTTCTTAAAGGGGTATATGTTGCAAAAACATCTTAAAAATAAAAGAAAAAAATTAAATCAAAACCAGATTAAAAACAGATAGGAGAGTAGTCCATGAAGAGCTTTTTTCAACGCATTCATGATGTGTTCAATAACAAAAAAATAAGAAAAATTTTAGTCAAGGCAAGAATCCCCATTGCTTTGGTGTTTATCATATTTATCATATTTCAAATCAAAAAAGAGTATTTTTTTTATGGCCTGTGGATCTCATTGTTTGGTGAGTTCATTCAGGTGTGGTGTTTTTCAAGTCTTGATAAGCAAAAGACAATAGCGATCAGAGGCTTATACTCCATCACCAGAAATCCAATGTACCTTGGCAGATATTTTTTGATACTTGGGGGCCTTGTTCTTACCGGCAATATCCCCCTTCTTATATTCTACACTCTGTTTTATTATTTCTACATGGTGAACAGGGTTAAGCGAGAAGAAAAGACTTTGAAAGAGATTTTTGGTGATGACTATTTAAATTATTTAGATCAGATTCACAGATTTTTTCCTTCATTCAAAAATACCAGTCTCAAAATTCTGTTTTTTTTCAGATGGAAACTTTTTTTCCAGAATAATGCCCATATAAATATTTTAAGTGTAATTATAGCCTACACAGTTAGTTATTTTGTTATATTTAAGATTATTGGTTAAAACAGGAAAAAGAAGTTGAAGAAAAGAAAAATCAAAGAAAAGAATAGTGTTTTAATAACTCCTGGTGGATCTTGGGTTAAATATTTTTGACATTAGGTTGGTGGATATAAAAATAATGCTAAAAAATTTTCTAGGAAGAACAAAAAAAACTTTACAGGAACAATATCCTCAATATAAAATTGGGAGAGGTTCCTATGCTAATGATCTTGAAGTTTTAAGGAAACATGATGGTGCTGACCTTCAAATAGGTGCATTCTGCTCCATTGCTGCTGGTGTTAAAATATTTTTAGGTGGAGAACACAGAACAGACTGGGTTACCACTTATCCCTTTAATGCCTTATGGGAAAAAGCTGCTAATATAAAAGGGCACCCAAAAACCAAAGGTGATATAAAAATAGGCAATGATGTATGGATTGGCAGAGATGCTGTTATCCTTTCTGGTGTCAAGATTGGAGATGGTGCAGTAATTGGAGTTAGAGCTGTCGTTACTAAGGATATACCACCGTATGCCATAGCCGTTTCAAACCCTGCCAGAGTAATTAAAAAACGCTTTGATGATATTTTAATTGATCGTTTATTAAGAATTAAGTGGTGGAATTGGGATGATGCAAGAATAGAAAATGCTCTTACCTTGATGTTGAATGATGATATTGTTACTTTTCTTGATGCTGTAAAAAATAATGAAATATAATCAATAGGAGTAGTTCATGAAACCAGTTTTTAGAATTGATCTTAAAGATATTCTACAAAATTCACCCAAAATTATCCTGGAACTTGGAAGTGGTAGAAAGAAAAAACCTGGTAGGATATTAATAGATCGAGTTGATATGCCACATATAGATATTGTTGCAGATCTGGAAGAAGGGTTGTTGTTCCTGCCGGATAATTGCGTTGATGAAATCCATTCAAAAAGCGTTTTAGAGCACATTGATAATTTTGCTTTTTTAATGAGAGAAATATGGCGTGTATTAAAACCCTCAGGGAAAAAATATTTATATGTTCCTCATTTCTCTAACCCATATTATTATTCAGATTATACACACAAACGTTTTTTTGGTCTCTACACATTTGAATATTTTTCAAAACAACAGACCAGATTTAAAAGGAAAGTCCCCTCATTTTATAATGATTATCATTTCATCACCCTAGATATTAGCCTTGTTTTTACTTCACCCTGGAAACCACGAAAAATATTGAAACGGTTATTTCAGAAAATAATAAATATGCATGGGTGGCTTATGGAGTTTTATGAGGAAAATCTGTGTTATATATTTCCCTGCTACGCCTTAAAAGTAACACTTCAACCTGTTAAAAAGCAAAAATAAATATCTATATGAACTGATTAAGGCTTTTACTATTTTTTATTACGATAGTGAACTGAACCATTGAAATATACCTGTAGCCGTTAGTCCCGAATCATTTTATTGAGATCTGCAATCATTTGTATTGAAGTCTGGTTATAGCTATATCTTTTGTTGACAATTTCATATCCTCTGGCACCAAAATTGTTCCTTTGCTGTTCGTTGTTTATTAAGCTGCACAGAGCCTTGGTCCATTCTTGAGAGCTATTTACAAGGAATCCTGAGACATTATGTTCCACAATATCAGGATGAACACCTGTGTTGGAAGCAACTACTGGAAGTGATGCTGCCATATACTGAAGAATTTTGAGTCCGCATTTTCCATTGGACCATGGGTCGTCTGGGATCATTGCAATTCCAATATGACTTGAAGCAATTTCCTGGGCTTCTGTTTTATCTGACCAATTGATCGCACAGGTTTTAATATAGTTGGTTTTAAGGTCAAAATCAGCAATTATTTTTAATCTTATTATAGACTCTTCTCTGGCAAGTTCATCAAGAGTTGGAATTAATTGTTCAAGATATTTTCTGGTGGATGAACTTCCTATCCATACTATATCAATATATTCCAGCGTTTTAATTGGGTCATTAAAGTATCTGTTTGTATTTACTGCCGTGGGAAGGATTTTAACACTGGAACAATATTTTTCTGCATTTTGGGCAAGGTATCTGTTCCCTGCCCATATCTGGTCAGCCTTTCCAGCCATAGCTTTAAATCGTCGCATTCTTAACCTTGATTTTTTGCCACTGCTCTTTACAAAAATGGCATCATCAAAATCAAAAACCAGTTTTTTTGAAAAAATTTGAATTAGGAATCTAAATGGAAAGGCAAATGTTTTCCTTGCCACTACCACAACATCAGCTTTGATGATGCAGCGTAAAACATGGATTTTATGTTTTAATCCCCCTTTGGGGTCAATATGCTCAGTAGACAATCCAGCTTCTCTTAAAGATTGAAAATAATTCAAACATCGATACCTAGTTGATGCACTTGTTTTCCTTTTGGCGATGAATAAAACATTTGGTTTTTTGTTCATTTGTTAGATCTTTTTTTGCACCAGGATATTTTCTAAAACAAGATACTCAAGGTCACAGGCAAAGAACATGTTTAATGCATCAACAGGCGAGCATACCATGGGTTCACCCCTCCGGTTGAGAGAGGTGTTGAGCACAACACCATTGCCAGTAAGTTTTTCCAGTTCCTGCAAAAGCTTGTAATATTTCGGGTTGGTATTTTGCGAAACAACCTGTGCTCTTGCTGTCCCATCTTCATGGACAACTTCCGGGATACGGCTTTTCCAATGTTCAGCCACTTTAAAGGTGTAGGTCATGTATGGAGCAGGGTGATCAGTCTGCAAAAGATCCTGTGCTACTGTATCAAGAATGCTGGGGCAGAA
>JAOZRI010000023.1 GCA_029940235.1 Desulfobacula sp.
GATCTCTCTTTAGATAATTCTTCTGCTTTGACCCTTGCAAGATGGGCAGTAAGCCTTGAAAATCATTTTAATCAGCCCCAGGACATTGAGTGGTGCCAGGATCAATCCGGCAAACTTTTTATTCTCCAGTCAAGACCATTGAATATACATCTCGATGAAATCCAGAAGATGGTAAAACAAAACAAAGCCCTTAAAATTGAAAATACAATTATCTGCTCCAACGCCCAAAGTGTGTGCCGCGGAATTGGATCAGGTCATGTGTACAGACTTGAACAATTATCACAAATCACACAAATCCCTGAAGGGTCAGTACTTGTGGTCAAACACGCCCTGCCGCACTTTGTTATAGCTATTAACAAAGTCAATGCGATAATCATCGAAACAGGAAGCTTTGCAAGCCATTTTGCATCCATTGCAAGGGAGTTTGAAATTCCAACAATTGTAAATACAGAAAATGGCTTTAATGATCTTGTCCAGGGAAATTGTGTGACTGTAGATGCAGAAAAAGGCATGGTTTATGACGGGGTCGTTGCTCCTTTAATAGAACATGTCCAACCCAAAAAAGAGAATATTTTTAGCAAAAGTTCTTTTATGGTCAAACTGCAATATGTAATGAATTTTGCAGCCAAATTAAAGCTTACAGATCCGGCATCTGATTCTTTCCACCCAGAGGCCTGCAGATCTCTTCATGATATAATCAGATTTACCCATGAAACAGCACTTAGAGAAATGTTTTCAATCGGCCATAGAAAAGGAGGTCGAAAAAAAGGAGCAAAAAAACTTATCTCCAATATCCCCATGCTCTTTTATGTCCTTGATGTGGGCTCTGGTATAAAAAACAATAATAACAAAATATTAAAACCTGAAGATATTGCAAGTGTACCCATGAAAGCTGTTTTCAAAGGGCTTTCACATCCAGAAATCTGCTGGTCGGAAACAACTCATTTTGACTGGGAAGAGTATGACAGGATTGTCATGGCAGGCGGCATCATCAGTGCAGATTCCTCCATGTTCGGAAGCTATGCAGTGTTGTCAAAAGAGTATTTGAATGTAAACTTCAGATTTGGATATCATTTTGTCATCCTTGATACTATCTGCTCTTCTTCCAAAGAAGATAATTATATCCTTTTCAGATTCTCCGGCGGCGGGGGCACTCCAGAGGGAAGAACCATTCGTGCCAATTTTATTAAAGGTATTTTAACAAGGCTTGGATTTATGGTACAGGTCAAATCTGATCTTATTGATGCTGAGTTTAAGCATGGGTCGTTAAAGACCATGGAAAAAATCCTTGATATGACAGGACGGCTTCTCGGTGCCACCAAACTCATGGATATGTATCTCAAAAAAGACTTATCTATAGAATTACTAATTGACGATTTTATGAACGGACGATATGATTTCCGCTCAGCAGTGGATGATAAACCATAATATTTAAAGGAAACCTTAATGTCATCATACAGTGTCACATGGATTACAAACAGCCTTTGTGTTGGACGTGCACCCATGTCATATGCCGAACTTGATGCCATTAAAGCACAGGAGATTGATGCCATTGTCAACCTGTGCGCAGAATTTAGTGATCTACATGAACTTGAAGAGTCTTCAGGTTTTGAAGTATATTATCTTCCCATCTGGGATGAAGATATTCCCAAAATAGAAGCCATGGAAGATGCACTTGCCTGGCTTGATGAGGCAATTTATCTTGGAAAAAAAGTGCTTGTTCACTGCAGACACGGGATTGGAAGAACCGGTACCTTTGTAACTTCTTATATGATTCGAAGAGGTCATACCTTAAAAGCTGCGACAAAAAAATTAAAATCCTCAAAAGCAAATCCTTCCAATTATGGTCAGTGGAAACTATTAAAAAAATATGGGAAAAAATCAGGGATTCTAAAAATACGGGAGCCTTCTTTAGAATTTAAAAACAGGGTGGATCTAAGTCTGTTTTTTTCTGACTATGAATCCTTGATTGAAAAAATTGATCAGAAAAAAGATAATCAGGCAAAAGAGGTTCGCAGCAAATGTGGCAAGCAGGATCAAGCATGTTGTTCAAAACCTTTTAATATACATTTTATAGAGGTTGTCTATCTGCACTCCAAAATAAACAGACACTTTACATCTGCTCAAAGAGAGACATTGATTAAAAGAGCGGTTAAAACCTATAAAAAAGAAAACAGGTTATGCCCATTCAATAAAGGCAGTGGCTGTGAAGCATATAAAATCAGACCAGCAAGATGCCGAACTTATGGGGCACTTGAGTTTTCCGCAGACAGACATGAGATTCAAAACATGCTGTTTGAAATTTCTCAAGCTGTATTTCTTGCTTTTGCAGGTAAATTCCAGCCAGAGATGAATTTTACATTTTCCATAGCAGATACAATTTCAGGAAAATTTGTCCAGAAATATTTCCACTATATGTCAGATTTTGAAAAAAATAGTAGAAACACAAAAATATGAACAAAAAAGAGATGAAAAAATAATGCCCAACAAAACAATCGATTTTATTCGCCTTTTTCAAAAGGTGACCAGTATGATCACCTCTACACTTGATGTAGAAAAAGTATTGGATGTAATCGTACAAAAAGTACCTGAAGTTATAGGAGTTGATGCTGCTACAATAAGACTTCTTGATCCCACAGGCAAAAAACTTCTGCTTGTTGCTTCCTGCGGTCTCAGCCAGGAATATCTAAACCGTGGCCCCATAGATGCTGAACAAAGTGTCTCGAAAGCGTTAACCGGGACACCCGTGGCTATCTATGATGCACTGTCATATCCCGATATTCAGCACCCTGAAGCCATTCAAAAAGAAGGTATTAAAAGCCTTCTCATTGCTCCTGTTATTATACAAAACAGGGTTACAGGGGTCTTGAGACTGCTCACAAAAAAACCGCGCAAATTTAAAAACAGTGAAATTAAATTCATTGCGGCTTTGGCTGAACAATGCGGCATTGCCATTGGAAATGCCAGAATTTATGAGGAACAAAACCATCAGATACGCTATCTCAAAAGCTTAGAAGAAATCGGCAGGGTTATAAACTCCACCTTTCAACTTCAAGAGGTGCTTGATTTTATTGTTGCCAAAATTCCAGATGTTATGAACCTTAAAGGGTGTACCATAAGACTGCTTGATCCTGTCAATGGCCATCTGGATCTGGTGGCTGCATCCGGCCTGAGTGAAGAATATCTCGGCAGAGGGAGCATTGATGACGAGCTTGGTACGCACCAGGCAATGAGAGGCGGCGAGCCCGTGATAATCCATGATGCTGCCAGAGATCCAAGGATAGCCTATCAGAATGATGCAAAGAAAGAGGGTGTGGCCAGTATCCTGGCTGTTGCTATTGTTGTAAAGAAAAGAATCATAGGAGTGCTCAGGCTTCTGACCTCTGAAAAACGCAATTTTTCAGATGCCCAGATCAATTTTGCAACAGCCATTGCAGAGCAGGGAGGCATTGCCATCCAGAATGCAAAAAGTTACAGCAAAATCACAAAGCTCATAACAGAATTGGAGCAACATGAGGATTTTCTCCAGATGGTTATTGACAGCCTCCAGGCTGAACTGCTCGTGATTGATATTGATCATCATATTACCATGGTCAACCATGCTTTTCTCAAAAACCACAAGCTTGAAGAAAATGACATTGTCGGCAGGCCCTGCAATGAGGTCTTAACTGCCTGTAATCTGGATGACTGCCCACTAAGAAAGATTGCAAATGGAGAGAAGTCATCTGTCTGCCTTAGACAGATTAATAGTGGTGATAAAGAAAAATACCTAGAAGAGATGGCCACTCCTGTTGCAGCCTTTGGCAAAAAAAAACAGACAGACTTTATTATCCTAACCATCAGGGATGTGACAGATCATATTCAGCTTAAAGAAGAACACAGGACAAAAGAGAGGCTTCAAGGTGTCTTGGAAATGGCGGGAGCCGCAGCCCATGAACTGAATACACCAATATTTTCAGCACTTGGAACTGCACAATTAGTACTTGATGATTTAAATGACCCACAATTGCAGGATGACCTTAAGACTATTATAAAAAATCTTAATGCTGTATCAGATCTCACAAAAAAAATGACCCAAATTACCAAATATGAAGCTAAAGAGTATGTAGGTGATACAAAAATCGTGGATATTCAAAAAGCTGCTGGATCAGATAAACAAACGAGTTTATTCCAGGGTAATAAAATAAGTTGACTTTTATGTCATGGTTTGCAGCAGCCTGAAAAGTGTTCTTCTGGCAAGGATATCACCTGAAATGATACCGACTACTTTGTCCTCCTCAACAATGGGCATGGCAGAGATTTCATGGTTTTCAAGCTTTCGAATACAGTCGATGATGGTGGCATCGGGTCTGCTGGTGATCACATCTGCTGTCATAATTTTGGTCAGTGGGGAATCCATGGGCAGTTTTGACGCCATGGCTCTTGTAATATCCCAGGAGGTCACAATCCCGATAAGCTTGCCTTTTTCAGACACGACGTTAACAATTGGGACATGGGCATCTACGATTAATTGGGCTGCATCGGTGACACCTTTATCCACGCCAATGGTGGGGGCTTTTTCCATAATATCCTTGGCAGTTCTTGATTTTTCTTTTGAAGCGATGCGCTGAACACTGATTTGTTCTGCGATTTCACATGGCAGGCTGTCTGCATCTTTACAAAGGCCGTCAACAAGCTCTTCCATATTCCGGCGGATGACCGTTTCAAGTTTCTCAACAGCTGCTTTCCTGCGAATTTCTGCCAGATTTACAAAATCATCCCTGTTTTTTTTAAGCCAGTTTTCAATGGCATCTGGTTTCCCTAAGATATCTTTGGGAATCAGCAAATGATCCGGTGTAGGGACAATTCTTTCATGGGCAGCATAGATGACCCCGCCTGAGTTTACCAGGTAATCTGTGGCAATAAGCACACCCTTGTCGCGATAAACATGGCGTTCCATTCGTCTGCGCGCGGCTTTTTTAGACGGATTCGGAGAATAGGTGTTGGCGCCTTCAACTATGATTCTCCATGTTCCCATCCTGTCTGTAGTCATGGATGGGTTTGTGCCAGGATCTACATCCAGGTAATTAAATACAGGAGATGCCGGGACCAGGCAGAAAGCCGATTCGGTGAGAAGGTTATTTGAAGAGTTTGAAAATACCATTTGCTTTAGATCGGGGTGGTCTTTGTGCATAATTTGATCATGAAAATATTTCTGGGTAACCGCACCAAACTCTCTCCACATGTCAAAAAGCTCTTTTACCGGCAGCCCATCTGAACTTAAAAGATATCCGTTTTCATCGCTGATACCCTTGATAATGGGAAAGTTGTCAGGATCATAATCATGGAAAATTCGTGCCACATGGGCACCCACTGCTCCAAATCCCTGGATGAGCAGATCCATTTGAGAGGATTTGGGGATGACCATATTTTTAAACTGGGGCAGTTGTTTTAATTTGGGCAGATGTTCGAGCAGGGCTTTTGTAGCCACCACAATCCCATTGGCAGCACCGCCGAGTTCATCAATCCTGTTACCACCCATATCAGCCGGTTTTGACACAACATTATTCAGGCCGTTTTCAATGGCAAAAACTTTCATGTCTGCATCATTTGTCCCCACATCCGGGCCTGGGATATAGATTTGTTTGTATCGTTTTAATAGTTGGCCAAATCCCTTTATGACTTTATACCGGTCTTCCTCATTAAGATTGTCCGGCTTGACAATACCGGATTTCCCACCGCCAAAGGGAAGATCGGCGGCGGCATTTTTAAGGGTCATCCCCCTTGCCAGATTATGGATAATATCCGGGGTGATATCCGGCAGCATTCTTGTGCCACCCATGGAGGGCTGCCCCATGGCAAGGTTGTCCACCACAAGGAACCCGCCGATTTGTACGGAACTCTCCTCATTCCACATACAGGAAACCAGCCGTGGCCCCAGACGGTCAACTTTTATGCCCAAACGCTGAAGACGATCAACATCCAGAGGACCAAATTCAAGGAACCTGAAAGGGCCGTCCTTGATCAGGCGGTTCTTCCAAACACTTTCGGGCAGTTTTTCATGCAAAAATTGATGCATTCTTGGTGGGATCATTTTTTATGGTCTCCTTTTTAGGATATTAGTGTAAATTTTGTGCTGCAATGACACCCGTGCCGGACTTTATTAATGCCTGTGCCGTCAGGTTGACAGATTGGTGCTTGTCAAGATAATTGGTCTGAAGAGATTCCATCAACCCTTTATCCAGAATTTCCTGTTTGGTTGAAAAGTATTCAAGGATATTGGATGGATGGTCTCTTTTTTCTTCTACAGCAATTTCTCCACCTTCGTGCTTTGCAGCCATATTGGGGACTTCTTTTACAATTTCAATGAGTTCATCTCTCCTGTTATAGGGTTGATTCACAATTGCCTGATAGGTTTCCGTAATATGGTGCTCAAAGCGAACCTGTTTTTCCAGGCCCAATTGTTTTCTGATAACATTTGCCTGGCGAATGGTCTCATTATTTACAGAGTTGGAAAGGTTAAAGCCCACAAGGGATGTGGATCCGTCTTCCCGTGAGAAGAGTTTGGCCGTCATAAGGGTCCACAGGATAAAGTAAGGGTTATCATTTCCTACAAATACGGAAATTTTAAATTCAATATTCACACCAAGCCTGTGCATCATATATCCGAGAATAATGGTACCCGGGTTCACATTCAACACCTGCTGAATGCCGTATGTCGTATAATAATGGAGGTATTCTTCTGCCCATTTTATGGGATAGTCATTGGGCTGCCCGATACCGCCAAAATATCCGGTAATGGTGTCAGGGCCACCAAGATGGACATTGCTGCCGTCGGTTCCCCGGGTATCAAGGGATTCCACATAGGTTGCACCAATAATCTGCATGGCAAGGGCAGTGGCCATGATATCGCCGTGATCTTCAACCTGTTCCGCCATATTCCTGACCCGGATAATCCGGCCGGGCATGAGCTCTTTTTTTTCAATGGCCTGTCTGGCCTGGGCCATCAGCCAGGGAAAAAACTGCATGGCGCTGATTTCAAGAGTTACAGCATTGGTAGAATCAATGGAAGACGTGTCCGCACCCCCACCCAGGATACTTTTACAATACTCATCCATTGAGATAAATGCTTTGTTGTCCCTTTGTTCCATCAGCCATTCAAGGTCAGCAACATAGGGAGAATTAATATCTTTAAGCCGCTGCATCAAGGTTTCCGGATTTCTGGCCTGTTCAGCTTTCCTATTAATGGCCTCGGCACCGCCAAATTTTTCAATCAGGTCGCAAAGTTCTCCCACCTGTTTGTTATCAGGGCCTGTGATAAGTTGATTAACGATATCCAGGTCTTTTGTTTTTATTTTCAACATTTTTTTAAGGTCTGTCATGGTGATTCCTCTCTTTATTTCTTCATTAAGGTTAGAAATTTTTCTTTTTCGCCGTCTATCATGTGGTAACAATGCTGGTCTTCTGGAAATTTTCCTTCACGGACATCGGCACAATAAGCTTTCATGGCATTGGTGATAATGGTGGCAACGTCACAATATTTTTTAACAAATTTCGGGGTAAATGCCTGGAACTGGCCAATGAGATCACTGACAATCAAGAGCTGTCCGTCACACTCCTTTCCCGCACCAATAGAGAATACCGGTATGGTCAGGGTGTCGGCAATATATTGGGCGACTTCCGGGGGAACTGCTTCCACAAGAAGCATCTGAGCACCGGCTTTTTGTACGGCCATGGCATCTTCAACAACTATGGCAGCATCTTTTGATGTTCGCCCCTGGGCTTTATGGCCGCCCAGTGCTCCTGAACTCTGGGGTGTCAGGCCAATATGGCCGATAACAACAATGCCCGCTTCCACAATGGCCTTAATTTGTGATGCTACGCGGGTGCCGCCTTCAAGCTTGATGGCATCCACATCAGCTTCTTTTAAAAACCGACCGGCATTATAGACTGCATCCTCATCAGAGATCTGGTAACTCATGAAAGGCATGTCACCGACAACAAACGTATTGGGCGCCCCGCGTCGAACCGCATCACAATGAACAATGCACTGATCCATGGTGACTGGAACAGTACCCTTGTATCCATAGACGCACATGCCAAGGGAGTCTCCCACAAGAATCATATCAAGACCTGCGGCTTCCGCAAACTGGGCAGTGGGGAAATCATAGGATGTCAGCCAGGTGACTTTTTCACTATTTTTTTTCATTTTATAAAAATCATGAATTGCTTTTTTCTTAGCCATTTTATTCTCCTTTTATTTAGGTTCTTCGTCTGTTTTGTTATGTCAACATTGCATCAATCGGCCATCCCTGGTCAGGTTTTACTTCTGCATAAACAATAAAGGTTTCAATTTTACCCATACCGGGGATAGTGGCCAATTTTTCCTTGATCAGAGTGCCAAGATCACCAAGGTCAGGCGCTACCACATGCAAAAGGTAATCAAAGCGACCGGTAATATGATAACAGGCCCGTACAAGTGGGATTTTATTGATTTCATTTTCCAGCAGTTCAATATCCTTTACCCGGTGTCGGTCAAGGGAAATACAGGCAAATCCCTGGGCTTTCAAGCCAAGTTTCTCAGGATTTACAACTGCCCGGTACCCTTTGACAATTCCCTTGTCTTCAAGCTTTTTCACCCTCTCCAGCATGGTGGAGGGTGCAAGACCTACCTCTTTGGCAAGATCACTGTTTTTCTTTCGTCCATCCTTTTGCAACGCTTTTAAGGTGTGTCTATCAATATTGTCCATGGGCCTCCAAAATCAGATTTGTTATTTAGACAACGAAGTTATTATTTAATTCGATAATAATTTATTTTTATAAAATAAAATTGTAATGTCAAGTAAAAAAACAAAATAATTTATTAAAATAAATCTAAAGTACCCGAATTTTATTCGGTTACGATAATAATTTTTAACATTCTGATTTTGCCCTTGCAAAAAAAAAGTTCCCATTGTAATGGTGTAACAGTTTTATATAAAAAAATATTTGCGATGGTCATCACATTAATTTGTAAACAGGTAAAACATGAAAATACTATTTTATTTTATTGTCATAGTCTTATTTTTTGCAGCAAATGTCTGTTCGGAACAACCACATGCAAAAATAACAATGGTTCAGGCTGTCATGTGTGAATCCATTGAAAACTTTCAACCAATAAATCCGGGTGTGATATTTTCAATATCGTCAGGGGAAGTTTTCTGTTTTTCAAATTTTGATCCGGTCTTGGAAAAAACCCATGTGCTTCACAAATGGTATAAAAAGGACAGACTGATTTTCACCATGCCCTTGACACTCTCTCCTCCAAAATGGTCATCTTTCAGCAGAGTACAGATAAGGGATGCCGATAAAGGCCCCTGGCGTGTTGAAATACACAATACAAATGATATACTTTTACAAACCTTAAGATTCAGTATAACAGACTGATTAATCATGGAATCTCTTCTCTATTTTTTTTCTGGATTTCGCTGGCAGGACATTTTGGATATCCTGTTAAACAGCTATATTTTATTTCGACTTTATATACTTTTTCGGGGAACCAATGTTATCCGTGTGCTGTTTGCCTTTTGTGTCCTGTGGGCAGTCAGCCAGATTGCAGCCCCCCTAGGCCTCATTATAACGAACTGGGCAAGACAGGGCGTTATCACCATAGCAGCTTTGATTATCATCATTGTCTTTAGAAACGAAATATCAAGTGTGCTGCAAACCAAAGATCTTAAATCATTTTTATGGGGGATACCCCGGTTTCAATCCCACACACCACTGAGTATAATTATTGAAAGTGTCCATGAACTTGCCGATAAAAAAATTGGTGCTTTAATTGTGCTGCCTCTGAAACAGGGTCTGGACAGTGTTGTGCAAAAAGGAATTTCCATAAAGGGAAAATTGTCTCAGGAGATGCTTGTGAGTGTTTTCTGGCCGGACAACCCGCTGCACGACGGTGCCGCCATAATCCAGGGAGACTGGATAACCAGTGCCGGTGTTATACTACCACTCTCCAAAAGGACAGACCTTCCATCTTTATTTGGAACCCGGCACAGAGCAGCTTCAGGATTAACAGAACTTACAGATGCCATGGTTATTGTTATTTCAGAAGAGAGCGGAAAGATATCTCTCTTTAAAAAAAACAAAACCTATAATATTAAAAGCCGTTCAGCCATGGAAACATTACTAAAAAAACATGCTGGAGATGATTCTGTAAAAAAAAGGTTCAGGCGACAGACCATAGAACTTGCCACAGCAGGCCTTATCAGTCTTTTATGTGTCACAGGAGTATGGCTAAGTTTTTCAAAAGGGATTGAAACCCTTGCCACACACGAGGTACCTGTAGAGTTCATTAATCCTAATCAAAAAATGAAAATTATATCGTCTTCTGCTTCAAGTGTTAAACTTTTAATCAGTGGTGCAAGGCCATTAATCAACTCCATCAAACCAAAACAGATCAATATCAAACTTAACCTTGCCCAGGCAGTTATCGGTGTTAATAAGCTGTCCATCACAAAAGAGAACATATTGCTGCCACCGGGAATACAGCTAAAAGATATAAATCCTTCAGTGCTTGATATCACGCTGGATACCCTGATAGAAAAACAGCTTCCCATACAGCCGAACTGGTCGGGAAAACTGCCCAAAGGATTGGTTATGAAAGAGGCAGAAGCCTTTCCCAAAACAATTCGGGTAACTGGAGGGGGTATGGATCTCAAAAATATTTCAACAATTTTCACAGAGCCGATACTTTTAGATAAACTCACTGAATCAGGTACTGCTACGATTGGCCTACTGTTAAACCCTACGTCACTCAGATTAAAAGAGAGCACAAAAATTCAAATCCGGTACACTATTTCAAAAAAATCAACGCATAAAAACAAATCATAAATCAACAATTATTGTCATATAATCGCCATGTGTCGAATCTGGTTGAGCGCCACACAATACCCTGAAGGGCAGAAACCAAAATATCAAGAACATCCATTAGCCAAGTACCTGCTCAACCTTATCTTCGAGTTCATCCTTATCAATGGGCTTGACACAATATTCAGCAGCACCAAGGTTTAGACACTCCCTTGCAGTTTCAATGGTTGGATAGCCTGTGAGCATTATCACTTTAATTAAAGGCGATATTTTTTTCATCTCATCCAACACTTCCACGCCACTCATTTTTTTTAATTTAATATCTAATATAGCAAGATCAATTTTGCTGGTTTTCACAAACGCTATTGCATCTTCCTCTTCAGAAAAAGCATAAACCTTGTGCCCTTTTCTCTCAAGAATACGTTTAATTAAATTGGCAGCATCGGAGACATCATCTAATGCGAGAATATTAGCCATTTATACTTCCTCTTTTATTTTATGGTATGAAAAAACCTGTTAGATTATTCTCAGGTATAGTGCAAATCACAGGGCAAAGCAATAATAAATTGTGTTCCCTTATCTTTGTTCTCTCCTGATATTGATGGAGAAAAAGCTTTAATAGTTCCATTATGCTCTTTTATAATGCCAAAAGTGACTGACAATCCAAGGCCTGTCCCCTTATCAGGACCCTTTGTTGTATAAAAGGGTTCAAATATTTTATCAATATTTTCCCTGTCAATCCCATGCCCGGTATCAGATATGGATACCTCGATTCCATCTTGAGTTTTACCCGATATCTCTTTAACCTGCTTTGTTTCAACAATGATGCTGCCATTTGCCTTAACAGCATCAAGAGCATTATTCAATAAATTGATAAAAACCTGCTTTATCTTCTCCTTATCTCCTTTCATGATTAAATCGTTCTCTTTATCATATTCATGTTGAACAACAACCTGATTCAAGTGAAATGTATGCCCTATAACATCAAGTACTTCTTTTACAGCTTCATTAATATCAAATTTAAAGATAACACTTTTACCCGAACGAGAGAAATTTAAAAGATCTTTAACAATCTTAGAACAGTTTTTTGTCTGGCGGACAATGGTTTGTACATCTTGAAAGGACAGTTCCTGATCTTTAACATCTTCCAGTAGAAGCTGGGCATGTCCAAGGATAATGCCAAGGGGTGTATTGATCTCATGGGCAACTCCTGCTGCAAGTCGTCCCACAGATTCCATTTTCTGGGCATGGGTAAGCTGGTCCTGAACATTTTTGAGCTGAGTAATATCCCTGCCGCTACACACAAGGCTCATACCCATGGTTTTTGCTGCAGGAACTAAAATTTTGACCACATGGAGCCATTTTACAACCCTTGCAACTACTATTTTATTCTCCTTAACAAGAGCAATTCCTGTTTTAAAAAGTGCATCATCTTCTCTATTATAGGCCTGCGCAAATTTTTCAGGAAAGAGATCATCATTTGTTTTTCCAAGAATCTGTTGTGTATCTTTGCCTAACATTTCACAAAAGGCTTTGTTAACAGAGATGAACCGCCCCTTATGATCCTGGAGTGATATAAAATCGGGAACAGCATCGAGAATTGTCTGGAGGAGCGCCTTTTGTTCATTTAAAATACTTTCAGCACTTTTAAGGTCATGAAAATTATCTTTTAAAGAGAGAATCATGGCATCAAAGCTCTCTGCCAGGATTTGAATTTCATCTCCGGAACACTGCTTATAAACATGGCACAGGTGGCAGGAATCTATTTTTTTTGCATATGCCCCATGGACACAGCTTGGACAGAGAGTACCTGCCATATACCAGCACCTGTGATGATAATTTTTATATGCTGGACACTCTTTTTGATTGCATTGCATAATATCCCAGCAATTTCGTTTTAGACTTGGAGCAGCCCTGACATCAAGATCACCACGCAATGCCTTTTCCGAAGAGTCATGAAGCCTTTTAATGCTTTTTGTCACAGGATTGAGAAGAAAAGTCCCCACAATACCAGCCATGATGATTGTCAAAATTATGGTTACAATGGCAGAAACAATAATTTTATTTACTGCTTTTTGAGCCCGTTTCTGAAAAAGCCCGAGCCTAAGAGTTCCCAGGCGGTTATTATTGACAAATACAGGAACAGCATAATCATAAATCAAATAGTCTCCGGTATCAAGAAGTTGTATGGAACCTTTTTGATTATCTGAAACTGAGTTTACCTTCTTGAGCTCAACCGGGAATCCATTTTTAAATGTATGAATAAGAGGTCTGCCTTGTGTATCAAGCACAAAGGTATAAAAAATATCAGCATCAAGATGTACAGTCTCATCCATGAGTACTTTCATCCTTAAAAAATCCATGGCAAGCATTGGTTCTACCATGCGGGCAGAAAGGGTTATTCCAATGGAATGACCATGACTTTTTATCTCTTCAAGCAGAGATTCTTTCATAACCTGGCTAACCCAGAAAAGCATTACAAAACCCTGGATTAGAAGCAAAGAAAAAAATCCCAAATATATTTTTTTACGGAAACCTAGTTTCATTTATGATATCATCCCGTTATTCCTCAAGACTTAGGCCCACCCGTAATGCCAGTGCACGTACAGAGTCAAAATCAGAATCTTTAGATGGAATTACTTTGATAAAATTAGCAGCCTCCAATATTTTATGGTGATATTTATTATTAAAATCAAGTTTTTCAAAGGCCTGTTTGATTTTCTCTACTTTTTTTTCCTCTAAACCTTCCCTTGCAGCATAGACCCATCCAGGATAGGAATCTGTCATGGAAACAATTTTTATTTGATTGATATCAATTTTATCTGACATCACATCAAGAGAACCTTCTCTTATGGTTCCAATATCATATTTTCCTGCATAAACTGATAAAATAACCTTCTCCCGTTTTCCTCCAGGACCTGGGGCAAAGGCAATCTCTTTAAAATCATTTTTTGTAATACCGTGATCAATAAAATGACCGAGAGGGTAGAGATATCCGCCCGCCGAGGTAGAATCAACAGCAATCCACCTTTTATTGCGGCAGTCTGATATATTCTGGATGGATGAATTATCCATGCGGCAAATAATCTGTCCTCGAAATTTATCTCTTCCCTTAACTTCCACAATACGTGCAATTGCTTTTGCATTGTATTGATGGGCAATATTCACATAAATAAATGGGTTGGAAAATGAGATATCAATTTTTTTTTGCCCTACCATTTTCATATGCTGATCAAAGGTATCTGGAAATATCTGCCTTATATTCAGGCCTGTTTGCTTGCGTAAATATTTTATAATAGCATGATGACGGGTATAGGATATGGTGTGGGAATACTGGGGAAGGTAGGCATAATTTATGACATCAGTTTCTTCTTCAAAGATAACCTGCTCTTTGATATCTAAATCCACCTTAATCACAGATTCATCCTGATTTCCACAACCGTGGAATAATAAAAGGGAAAGCAGAACTATCCATAAATTTTTCAATTAATACCTGCTCCTTGATATTTCATAAAACATCTTTGTAACATTTTCATATTCCGTGGTAATTGGGCAAAAAGGGGTATTATTCAAAGGTCTCAATATGTAACACCCTTTCCAACCTGTACTCTTTTTATAAGCTGTCCATCTCTCTTTGGCAATGAAAATTTAAAATCAATTACCAATTAAAATCAATTTTTGATTGTAATAAATACAGAACATACTCTTGCTAATTCATCATTCTTATTTTATATTATTCACCATGGAGAACGTCTGTGACAAGGTGTAATAAATATAAAAACCCTTGCTGTAAGGCTATAATTCAAATTTATTAAGATAAAAAATTTCATTATGGAGAACAATGACAAAAAAATATCAGGCACCCATTGTTAAAAAAGCATTTATTATTTTAAA
>JAOZRI010000612.1 GCA_029940235.1 Desulfobacula sp.
TGAATCAAGCTGGTTTTTTTAATAAAATTTTCAACACTTAAGGCTGAAGAAAATCTTGCAGTACCAGCAGTTGGGAGAACATGGTTGGGCCCTGCAATATAATCTCCCATGGGTTCAGGAGTATAAGGGCCAAGAAACAAAGCACCTGCATTATGTATCTGGTCAAGATAGTTAAACGGCTCTTTGACTATCAGTTCAAGATGTTCAGGGGCAAGGCGGTTGGAGAGTTTAATTGCGGTTTCAATATCCGGCACCTTCATGACAGCACCAAAGCTTTCAATGGATTTTTTTGCTGTATCTTTTCTTGAGAGATTTTCAATCTGCTCTTCAAGGGCAGTCAAGGTTTTGTCAGCAAGATCTTGTGAGTCTGTAATAAGAATGGAAGATGCCATTATATCATGTTCTGCCTGGGACAGAAGATCTGCTGCAATAAATTCAGGGTCTGCATATTTATCTGCAATGATCAATATCTCACTGGGGCCTGCTATCATATCAATACCAACACTTCCTGAAACAATTTTTTTGGCAAGTGTGACATAGATATTTCCAGGGCCAACAATAACATCTACTTTTGGAATTTGTTTTGTCCCATAGGCAAGCGCTCCAATGGCCCAGGCGCTGCCAGCCTTGAAAACACTGTCAATTCCAATTTTCCGGGCTGCCACAAGAATATGAGGGCTGATTTCACCGTTTTCCATGGGTGGAGTCATAAGATTAATAGACTGTACTCCGGCTGTTTTTGCAGGAATACCGCCCATGAGCACAGATGATACAAGGGGAGTTTTCCCGCCCTGTGCCCCTGGCACATATATGCCGACTGCATTTACAGGCTTTATAAGCTGCCCGGTCATGACACCGTTTCTTGGAGTATCAATCCAGGAACTCTGCCTCTGTTTTTCATGAAACGATGTCACCTGGTTTGCAGCACAATCAAGAGCTTTTAAAAAAGAGTTATCAACTTTTTTTAAAGCCTGGTCAAACTCTTTTTGACTGACTTTTAAAGAGTCAATGGTAACTTTGCTTGAATCAAACTTATTGGTATATTCAACAAGGGCTTGATCTCCCCTTGCTTTTACATCTCTAAGAAAGGTTTCTACATTTTCATAATCTGTTTTTGAAAA
>JAOZRI010000256.1 GCA_029940235.1 Desulfobacula sp.
TTCTCTGCAAGTAGCATGATTATAAAGCGGGCACTCAGGGTATTGTTTTGACATTTTTATTCCTTTTAAAATTATATCCCCAAAGAATATTTTTATATATACCTTAATTTTTCAAGGCTTTCAAGGTATTTTACGTGGGTAACCACAAGTAGTTATAAAAGTATTGGGTAATTCAGAGGATATACAAAATAAATCTATGGGTTTTATGGGACTATTGTGTCAATGATTCTTCCTTAATTCCACCCTGACCTGATGCGTCAATATTTATCTGGGGTTCTGGTTTACTGGCTTTTGGCTTTGATTGTGAAAGTTGATCAATGTTTTTTTGCATCCTGGATATATTAGTTGTAAGCCTTTTATTTAATGTCTTTAGTTGTTCATTGGTTTTTTTGCTGTGATTGTTAAACAGAGTCTGCAGTGAGTTGATTTTTTTATCAAGAAGGCTGTTGTTTTTTTTAAGCTCGCCTATTTGTAATTCAAAATCAGACAGTTCAAGCAGTCTTGAATCAAACTCTTCTTTAAACAGGCTGGTATCCTCTTTTATCTGCTGGGTGATTTTATCAAATTCAGCCTGGTTCTCTTTTATAGACGCAAGAGTTTCTTTATTGATCCTCTCAATGGTCAAAAGAGTTGTTTTATCCTGACTGGTATTATTACTGATACGTTTTTCTATTTTGGAAAATTGTTTTTTAATGGTTTTATTATCAGCTTTTAAAGTTGATAATTTTGCAATATGGCCTTCAAGTGAGATATCTTTCTTTTCAAGTTCCGGCAGTTTATTCTCAAAATCAAATCTGTTTTTTGCTATTTTAATATCAATGGCATTTAATTTTTCTTCTAATTGCTGGGACATCTGGTCAAACTGGTTTTTTTTTGTTAAATCAACATCAACCACCCGCTCTTTTATATCAAGATAAGCAAATATGAGAATAGCCCCGATAAGGCAGGGAATGATAATGGAAATAATTGTTACTCTATTGGAAAGTTTGTCTATTTTCAGGGTATTTACTTCCTGGTGGTATGATGATGATGTTAGTTCTGTGTCAGTTTCAATATCCTGGTTTTCAGGGTTGAAATCTTTTAAGTTCATTGAATCCATAATTATTCCCACTCAATGGTTCCGGGAGGTTTTGAAGTGATATCAAAAACTACCCTGTTAATGTTGTTAACTTCATTTATAATTCTATTGGAAATATTTCCCAGTAGATCATGGGGCAGTTTTGCCCAGTCTGCAGTCATTGCATCATTACTTGTGACAGCTCTTATTGCAATACAATTTGCAAAGGTTCTTTTGTCCCCCATAACTCCTACACTTTTAATAGGAAGCAGCACTGCAAAAGATTGCCATAATTTTCTATAAAGTCCCGCATTTCTAATTTCTTCGAGCAAAATAGAATCAGCTTCCCTTAATATTTCAAGTCGTGAAGAAGTAATATTTCCCATTATTCTTATGGCAAGTCCTGGGCCCGGAAAAGGCTGCCGCCATATAAGATCTTCATTAATTCCAAGCTCAATTCCAAGTTTTCTTACCTCATCTTTAAAAAGAAGTTGTAAAGGTTCAATCAGTTTGAGCTTCATTTTTTCTGGCAGTCCGCCCACATTGTGGTGGGATTTGATAATGGAAGTGGGGCCGCCAAAAGCTGATTTTGATTCTATGATATCAGGGTATAAAGTCCCCTGGCCAAGGAATTGAGCATCCTCAATTTTGTTTGCCTGGGCTTCAAAAACTTTAATAAAAAGATTACCTATTATTTTACGCTTTTTTTCAGGATCTTTAACATCTTTTAATGCATTTAAAAAAGTATCCTGCTCATCAATAAATTTGATATTTAAATCCAGGTTGACAATCAGGCTTTTTTCAAGGTTTTGTTTTTCATTTTTTCTTAAAAGACCATTATCAACAAAAATACAGAATAGATTTTTGCCAATGGCTTTATGAATCAGGGTTGCTGCAACCGAAGAGTCCACTCCTCCGGAAAGTCCCATTATGACCTTTTTATTACCAACAGCTTCTTTTATCTGTGCTACGGCACCATCGCAAAATGATTGCATTGTCCAGTTTTTTTTACAGTTACAAATATCAAAAAGAAAGTGGGAGATCATTAATGATCCATTTATGGAGTGTTCAACCTCCGGGTGGAGCTGTAGGCCGTAAAATTTTTTATTATGGTTTGCAATGGCGGCAATGGCTGTGTTTTTTGTGGAAGCTGTCACCACAAAATCATCAGGCAGTTCCATGGCAGAGTCTCCATGGCTCATCCAGCATTGAAAACCTGTATCCATATCCTTGAATAGGTATTGATTTTCTTTGATCTCAAGATTTGCAAATCCATATTCACGTTTGTCTGCCTGTTTAATTTTTCCGCCCAGTGCATCCACCATATAATGCATGCCATAGCAGATTCCCAATATTGGGATACCAAGATCAAAAATTGTTTTATCAATACTTGGGCTGTTTTTTTCATATATACTTGAAGGCCCGCCGGAAAGAATTATCCCTGTAGGTTTAAGAGCTTTTAATTTGTCTATTGAAATACCAGCTGGCTCTACCTGGCAATATACATTGTTCTCCCTGACCCGTCTTGCAATCAGCTGGTTGAATTGTGATCCAAAATCAATAACAATTATCATAAATTTTATCCTGTAATAATGATTTATCCAAGTTTTATAATCTCCTATAATTTGGTGAAAAAATCAAGTTGTTTTTCTTGGAAGGTTGCTAATTTACTGATAATATGATTAAATCAAAATTATAAAAATATCATTTTTATATTCCGTGGCAATTGGGCCAAGGAGGATGTTATCCAAAGGTTTCCAAGAAAGATTGATTAAAGGAGTATTGCATGTATCTTGCGAGTGATCTAAGAAAGGGTTTAAAATTTGAAATTGATTCAGAACCCTATGTTATTACTGCATTTGAGTTCAAAAAACCAGGTAAGGGTCAATCCCTTTATAAATGTAAATTAAAAAATATGATTACAGGAACTCAGTTTGAAAGAACCTATAGATCCGGGGATAAATTTGAAAAAGCAGATCTTGAAGAGCGTGAAATGGAATATCTTTACGAAGATAATACAGGATTTTGCTTTATGGATACTTCAAGCTATGAACAGCATTTTCTTACAAAAGATCAACTCGAAGAGGTACTTGATTTTTTAAAAGATAATACTGTCTGTACAATCCTTTTGCACAATGGTTATCCCATTGGTGTTACAATGCCTAATTTTATCAATTTAAAGGTTGTTAAGTCAGAACCATGGGCTAAAGGGGATACTGCAACCGGAAGTACAAAACCTGCGATCCTTGAGACCGGACTTGAAGTCCAGGTGCCACCCTTTGTGGAAGAAGAGCAGGTAGTAAAAATAGATACTAGGACTAGAATGTATGTAGAAAGAGTGAACGAATAGACACTGAATAATTACTATAATGTCCAGCGGGCATAAGGTGATCAGCCTGGAACGGGTTATATAAAAATTTTCAGAACATACATCCAGAAAAAATAAATTTTGAATCTTTAGTCAAGAATTCAGCTCTTTGAACCCGCACTCCCTGTCAGGACATTTTAGAAATTTTCCATCTTTTTTGGTCTCTTTTTCAACAAGATATTTTGACCCGCAGTCAGGGCATGCTCTATCAACAGGTTTGTCCCATGATGCAAATGTGCATTCAGGATATTTTGAACATCCAAAAAAGACTTTTCCTCTTTTTGATCTTCTTTCAACAATATTTCCATTGCAGTTGGTTTCAGGACATTTAACACCAGTCTCCCGGCTGCCCTGTCCGCCATTGACCGATTCTGTATGTTTGCATTCAGGATATCCGGTACAGGCAAGAAAAGTCCCGAAACGGCCATCTTTTTTAACCATTGGTTTGCCGCACTTAATACAATCTTTTACTTTTGTATTATCAATGACTCTTTTT
>JAOZRI010000257.1 GCA_029940235.1 Desulfobacula sp.
AGCTCTGATATGAACTATCCATGGCTCTTCAAATGTATGAGTCTCTGCCCGTTTTAATGCATAGGTGATAGTTTTGAATGGATTATCTACATCGCCTGTTGGCAAAGGGTTATTAACTCCATTCACCGCATCAACATATATATGGGTATCAGCATAAGCTATTTGCTGGTCAAGGATAAAAAAGCCAAACAGAAATGTGGCAAGTATCAGCATCCATATCATGGAGTATTTGTTGTTGGTTTGATTTATATCTGTAATGTCCATATTTTGGACCAAATAGTTGTGGTTATTCATAGTATCCCCATTATTATATATCTTATACTTTAATCAAATATATATACGCATTTTTCGTGCCAGTTTAATAGAGAAAAAGATTGTACTTGCGGTTGATGCCAGGTATGAAGCTGTTTGCCACCCTTATTCCCATGGCAGCAATTAATATGGTAAAGAAAAGTTGAGAAAAAAAGTACATAAAACTATTACATTTTTTTCTCAACTTTATAACCTTTTTTACCCAATGGGAATCTTCCTGATAATTTTATAAGGCTTCCACCCTCAGGCCTTTTTGTGAAGGAATCACCCCTTGTTCAATCTTGGCAAGACTTGTATCCTTGTTTACAGAAATAATTTTTAAAGTCACATCCTGCTCTTTTATTTTAAACAGCTGATCTGTTTTTACTCCAGCCATTCTGCCGATATTAAGATGTATTTCACTGGCATCCATGGCTGTAATTTTTCCCCTTAAAGGATAGAGTTCAATAATTTTATTAAAAAGTATTTTTGATAAATCCTTAGCCAGCAGTGATGCCGGCACTGCACTTCCCGAGGTTTTGGTGACTGCAGCCACAATCTGCCCTGTCTCTATCTCAATAAGGCGCATGGATATCTGAACCTGGGAGCCTGAAAAAATTATTTCGGTTGATACTATAAGCCTTGCTGCAAGGATTTTTCCCAGAGCAAGGGAAGTATTTTTATCTGTCAGTTTTGATGTTCCAAGCTTTAACTCCTCAAGGAGTTTATCAAGAACAGAGCGTTCCACAAGGCGTATACGCCCCTGATTGATTATCTCATCTGTCATGCCTGCCATTAAAAGGCGGTCCTGGCCTTCCTGCAATGAATATCCTGTTGATTTAAAATCCATCAACCACATGGTTAAAGGCAGGGATGTCCAGCCGTCTCCCACAGATGTTGCTGCCCCTGACTCCATGTCTGCAAGCAGATCAGCTACAATGGAATCAATGCGTTCCTGCTTTTCATTGTCTTTAATAAGCTGCATCTTTTTTTTTGTGTTTTCTGCAATGGCTGCAAGAGCATTGTCCTGTGGGCCAAAGGTCTGTGCTTTCTCAAACATATCCACTGCCTCTGTTAAGTCTCCTCTATCTTCGAGCACCATTGCACGGGAGAGATATGCTGACCTGCTTTCCGGGGCTTTTTTGGCAGCCTGTTCATAATATTCAAGGGCCTTATCACTTTTCTTTTCAATGGAAGCGATTCTGCCAAGGCCTGCAAGAGCCATGGCTTTTTGCATATTAGTTCCCCTGGTTCCATTTGCAGCATTGCTAAAAGCTTTTTTTGCAGCATCTATCTTACCATTGGAAAAAAATATATTACCCCTGATCAGATAGGTCAGGCTGGCTTTGGGATCTTTTTTTTCAAGCTCTTTACATGCTGCCAGAGCGTCAGAAAAATCCCCTGAATTATAAAGGCTTATGATGTTTTTTTCATAATCAAGTGAAGAGTGTCGAAAAAAGCCTTGAAATGCCCCAAATGCAATAGCTGCCAACAGTATGATGGCCACAGCTGTTGTCACCATGGTACGGCTCTTTTTGGGAGATTCCTTCTGGGCAAAATCAATGATCTCTTCCCTTGTTCTTGTATCCTGTGTTTTACTTGATGACACCTTAGGTTCTGCTTCTTTTAGAGGATCTACAGTCTCAAGCTGTTCCTGGTAACTGAATGTGGGGTCTCCATAGAGAGCATAGCTTGCCCAGCCTATGGCATCCTCGCCATGGCTTCTAATAAGTGACAGTCTTGCTTGTCGTATGGCCTCTCCTATGGTTTTGCCGGAGAAGAGACTTCTATAAAAGCAGCGTGCAAAATGGTTGCTGTGTTCATCTGAGATTTCCCAGAATGTTCCAACATAATGTCGTACTCCTGCAAGAAGAAAAGCATTGGCAAGGCCAAATATCTCATCTGTGAAATAGACATTTTGAAGCCACTCTTCTGTACGGGCAGACTGACAGGCATTTGAGAATATCAAGGACGGCATGGCAGCGGTTCCGATCATTTTTTTTATATCACGTGCTGTAAAGTTGGTGCCGGAAAGCAGCCACCCACTGTCGCCGGCATCTTTAATATTATAGTCAGCATGTCCTGCAAAATGGACAATATCAAAACTTCTAAGCTTTGCTTTAATTGAGTCAGCTGTAATATTGCCTGAATCAAGAAAGGTATTGATCAAATCTCTTTTTTTGTCCATGTAATCACGGATCTGGAGGCCCTCTTCATAGGCTCCCTTTAAATCTCCGGAAGGATCGGCAAGAATTAGCATTTTAAGGGGTAATGCCAGCTTTCTCATTCCTGAAGCCGGCATGGGCTGACGGGTTTTAACCAGTCGTCCCATGTTAAAACGCAGGCATAAAAACTGCTGGCCGTCAAACAGTAATTCCCAGGGCACCTGGACAAGGTGGTCATCAATTTTAAGGCTTAAATGTTCTGCACTGGTGTTTTTAAGTTTTTCCTTTACACTTAAGGAGAAGAGTTCATCATAGAGCATCTGCCCGGTTTGTTTAATATGCTTTAAGACATCTCTATCCAGACACCCGCTGTGGTTGGTTTTATTTAAATTATCTATCATCTCCCGGCATTTATTTTTTATCATGTCCATGGAGATTGGAATCTCTTCATAGTGCCGTATGGTACTATTTTCCCCGCTAATCTCTTCGTGTGCGCTTAATTTTAACTGGTTACCATCCAGGGCTATTTCAAGTTGAAACAATCCTTTTTGGGATTTTCCACGATGCATATATTTAGCTTCACTAACAGGTGAGGGCTGGTCCAGACCTATGAGTGAATCATTCTCCTGCCAGACAACACGATAGATCTCAACGGGTTTGGCTTTTCCTTTTACCTTGATTGTTTTGTGAAATCTCATGAGGATTTCACCCTCTTTACAGGCAGAGTCATAAACTGCCTTGGATATAAGTACCTGGTCTGCTCCTGCCTGGGATTGAATCCGGGCAGCCACATTTGCAACATCACCTGTAAACCCCTGATAAAGGGCATCATCATCCACAAGCACCTTGCCATAATTAATCCCGATTTTCACCTTGATTTTATCTGAGGTCTCTTTGTGTTCATTATAATCATGCAAAGCATTTTGAATGGAGACCGAGGCTTTTACTGCATCTGGCCTGGATGGAAATGATGCCATTACTGCATCTCCAACCATTTCCACAACCTTGCCCTGGTGTTTTTTGATTTCAGGCAGCAGTATTTCATTGTGTTTTAGAAGCATGGAGCGCCCTGCAATATCGCCCCTTGTATCAATATAGCTGGTGTATCCACAGATATCAGTCAAGAGTATGGTGATGTCTTTTTTATACTCCTGCTGAAGTATTTGATCCAGGCGGTCTCGCTCTTTGAGAATATCTGTAATATTATCAGATACCGGCCCTCTTTTTTTATCGCTATTTGTCTCCATGGCTGGTTTCCTTAATCTTAAAAAAATAGGTTCCAAGATTTGTTCCATCTAAAAACAGGGTAATATTATAGTGGTCAAAAGGCAAATTCTCAAAGGTTACATAATCATTGAGAATATAAGATGCCATCTCCCTTTCTCCTTTTTTCAGGGTAACTCTTAATTTTTTTTGTTTTTCAATGGGTGTTGCAGCTTGAACCC
>JAOZRI010000258.1 GCA_029940235.1 Desulfobacula sp.
TCATGTCTACAAGTGCAGTTGCTAAGCAGTTAAACTTTTCTTCCTGGCTGCCGCCATCACATCCTATCGTTGCAGACATGATGCAACCATGGATCGACAATGTTAAGAAAGCGACAGATGGAAGGGTTGATATAAAGATTCTGGCAAAAGGACTTGGTCATCCAAAAGCTTATTTTGACATTGTAAAAAACGGTATGGCTGATTTCGGTTATACATGTAATAACTATACTCCAGGTCGTTTTGTGGCTTCTGAAGGGGTCGAAATTCCTTTTTTAGGGGACACTTCAGAGGCTATGAGTGTGGCTTACTGGAGAACCTACCAGAAATATTTCATCAAAGCGAATGAGTATAGAGGTGTAAAACTTCTTGGATTAATGGTTCACGGTCCGGGTCAGATCCATAATAGTAAAAAAAATATTAATAGTGTTGCAGATCTTAAAGGTATGAAATTTCGTATTTCAGGCGGTATTGCGGGTGCTGTTGCTAAAAATCTTGGTATGGTAGGACTACAGGCATCAGCAACAAAAAACTATGAATTTCTCTCCCGTGGTGTTGCAGACGGCACACTGCTTCCCTTGGAATCAATCAAATCTTTCAATCTTATGAAACTTGTACCTCACACCACGCTTGTACCTGGCGGCCTTTACAATGTCAGTTTTTACCTGATTGTGAACAAAAAAACTTTTAATAGTTTCTCTCCTGCAGATCAAAAAGCAGTTATGGCCCAATCCGGTGAAACATTTGCAATACTTGCAGGCAAGGCATGGGATGCAGCAGATCAAGTCGGACTGGCTGCCATGAAAGCAAACGGCAATGAGGTGTTAACAGCATCTCCCGAATTAGTATCTGAAATTAAAGCTGCTACAAAAGATATTGAAGCTAACTGGACAAGAAGAGCTAATGCTAAAGGTGTTAAGGGAGAAGCAGCACTTAGATTTTTTAGAAAACAGGTAAAAGAGTATAAATAAAAATGGTAGAACCTGAAAACAACGACATTCAAGCCGGTTCGTGGAATAGCTTTCTGAAGATTCTACACCGGCTTATTGAACCATTTGTTTCAATCGCACTATTTGCCATGATGGCGTTGACGTTTGTTGATGTGATCGGAAGATATCTGTTTAATTCGCCCGTGGTGGGCGGACTTGAACTCACGGAATTCTCCATGGCAATTGTTATTTTTCTAGGCCTGGTTCTTCTGACATCTGATGAAGGCCATGTAACGGTTGATCTTTTAGATAGTTTTATACCTGATAAAATTAAAACAGCTCAAAAAGTTTTAATCAATTTGATTAATTTAATTGTCATGGGTGTTATCAGCTGGCAGTTGTGGATTAAAGCAATTGATGTTGCTGACTATGGAGACAGGACGGAATTTTTAATGATACCTTTGTCGCCACTGATATATTTCATGTCAATAATGACAGGGATCTCCTGCCTGATTTTGTTTTTTATTATGATCAATTCGTTAAAAATGGAAAAATAGTATTATGGAAGCATCTTTTATTGGATTTGCATTTCTTCTCATATTGATTCTATCAAAAGTACCCATTCCCATGGCCATGGCAGTGGTTGGGTTTATAGGATTTGGAGAGGCTATTAACTACCACGCCAGTTTAGCCATGGTAGCCCAGGTCGCTTCTGAAGAAGGAATGAATTATGGTTTGTCTGTAGTGCCGCTTTTTATTTTAATGGGTAATTTTGTCACTCAATCAGGGCTCTCCCATGAACTTTATAAATCCTCATATGCCTTTTTAGGGCATATGAGGGGCGGACTTGCCATGTCAACTATCGTTGCATGTGGTGGATTCAGCGCAGTTTGCGGTAGCTCTTTAGCTACCGCAGCCACCATGAGCAAGGTAGCCATGCCATCCATGCGTAAATTTGGCTATGCCGACAGCCTGGCAACAGGTTCTATTGCAGCCGGAGGAACACTTGGTATTCTAATTCCTCCCAGTGTGATTTTAGTAATTTATGGCATTATGACTGAAACTGATATCGGCCTGCTATTTGCTGCGGGTATTTTGCCGGGTCTTCTCGGTATTTTCTGTTATTTATGCGCTGTTGCAGCTGCCACAAAAATTAATCCGAAAATTGGTCCTAGAGGTGATAGAGTAGCCTGGCCTGAAAGGTTCAGAAGCCTCAAAGGAGTTTGGGGTGTTTTATTATTGTTTATCATTGTTATGGGTGGAATCTATTTAGGCATTTTTACACCGACTGAAGCTGCGGGGATCGGTGCCACAGGCGCTTTCTTTTTTACCCTGTTTCGTGGACAACTTACTCTTGGTAAATTAAAAAAGGTTTTAGTTGATTCTGCAAGTACAACAGCCATGATCTTTTTTCTGTTAATTGGTTCAATGATTTTTGCCAATTTTGTTAATGTAGTTGGCTTGCCAGATGCTTTGGCTGATTTTGTTTTGAGTTGGGATGTATCCCCTTTTGTTGTCATTCTTATTCTCATGTTTGTCTATATTCTTTTGGGCTGCATCCTAGAAAGTATGTCAATGATTGTTTTAACTGTTCCTGTTTTTTATCCCATGATACAGGCACTTGGCTTTGATCTTATCTGGTTTGGAATCGTAGTGGTTGTTGTGACTGAAATCAGTTTAATCACGCCGCCGGTAGGATTAAATGTATTTGTACTGAAAGCAGTTTTGCCTGATGTAAAAGTCGGCACCATTTTTAAGGGTGTAACTCCCTTCTGGATCGCTGACATTGTCCGTTTAACCCTTATCGTAACATTTCCGCCAATTTCTCTGTTTTTAGCACATTTGATGATGTAAAATAAAAAAAAATTACCATTATAAAAGCCGGAATTTACATTTAATAAATTCCGGCTTTTATATTCTTAGATGAATCTTTTGATTAAAATATCATCCTAACCTCAGGCATGCAGAATGCTTTTTTTAAGTCAGGGTTCTTTCCAATCTCAAAAATTTAGATATAATGCGTTTGATCAAATTTTTTCCAAAAATCCTTGTCATCATCTTTCCAGTCTTTCCCAAACCGCTTGTCAAAATAACCGCCAAGCTTATCAAACAGTAGTTTCCAGGTTGGTTTGCCTTCTTCTTGTGCTCCAAGCAGTTCATTTATCAATGAATCAAGATCACTTAAATGTTCCTTGGAAAGATAGGAGATAGCACCTTTTTTAATTGATTCCACAAGGGAGTTGGGATTCATGGAGTTGGCAGTGAGCATGATTGCTGGAATTTTTCTTGCCACACACTCTTCAAGAAGCTTTATGCCATTTACTCCCATAATATCAAGAATTGCAAGGTCATATTGTATTTTTGCTATCTTAGTTGAAGCTGAATCATAGTTATTTGCAAGATCAACCTTAGTGTCAATTAAAATTTCCTGAATAGTCTCAAGGACATCCTGCTCATCATCAACAGCAAGAATATGTTTATTTTTTAAAAAATCAGCAGCCTGGGTCATTTCTTTCTCCTTTTATATGAAAAAACTAATATAGTTTTTGTCATTTTTTCAGTTTCTGTCCTTCAGGGTATATTTTGTCATGTGCAATGACCATTACAAAGCGTCCATGGCAATTATTAAAATAATATGAAATTTAATTAAATCACTGTCAAAAGTCAAGCGGCAAAGTGCTATTCAACACCTTTTTTAAAAGTACCTATGTGTTTAATAATGCATCTATTTTCTCTTCAAGGTCCTTTATTAAAAAAGGTTTCATAATAAACCCCTGAATACCCATGGATGCAGCTTTCTCCTCGGTAATAGCTTCGGAAAAACCTGTGCATAAAATAATTGGAATATCACTTTTAATTTGTAAAATATCTAAAGCAAGTTTGTCTCCGGTTATTTGCGGCATTGTCATATCAGTAATAATAAGATCAAAAAAATCTGGATTCTCTTGAAATGCTTTTAAAGC
>JAOZRI010000024.1 GCA_029940235.1 Desulfobacula sp.
ATATCGCCTTGAATCTGTCTTATACCCATTTTTTCAAGTTCAGGATAAAAATTTCTTGAAAAAGAACTCACATTATAGTTTTTCTTTAACAGTTTTTTAACAATGGCTTTTCCAAGAAAACCACCGCCGCCGGTTACCATTACGTTTTTTATCTGCATTGAATTGTTTTCCATATCAGTTTACAACTGTGCCCGTGGCAGTTAGAAATCAAGTTTTTGACCAAGGTTATTTTCCAAAGCTAATTTATAAACAGCAGATGCAGCGCTTAAATCAAACAGAGCCATTCCAACTGATTTAAAAAGAGTAGTTTTGTTTTCAGGATCGATCCGATCTTTCAGAATTTTTGCAAATTCTTTTATCTTATCCTCTGTTATTACATTATCCTTTATTGGAATGGCAATATCACCTGACTCTTTTACAGCAAACATGGTATCAACAAAGATATTATCTGCATTGGCAATGATTGTATCTGGAAATTCCTGCATGTCGGGTTGAAAGGAGCCAATTGAGATAAATGTTTTTCCTTTGATAAGGTTTTTATCAGCCTTAAACAGAGGTTTTCGGCTTGTTGTTGCAGCAATGATTACCTGGCAATTTTTAACCAGCTGGTTTGGATTTTCACTGACTATAAATTCAACACTATTAAATTGAGCTTTTAAAATCTGACTCATTTTTATTGCAGACTCTTTTTTTAAATCACTGATGTAGATTGTTTTAATCTTTCGGTTAAATAAGAGGTATCTTGCCTGGCTAAGCCCCTGTACTCCAGCTCCAAAGATGCCTGCAGTTTTGATTGACTGGGCAGTAAGAAATTTGACTGCCAGCCCTCCAACTGCACCTGTTCTCTGGGCAGTAAGAGCTGCACCATCCATGATGGCCAAAGGTTTGCCACAAACATTATCACAAAGAACCAACATTCCATTCACAGCAGGCTGATCATGCCTGGGTGCTTCAGGAAAAACAGTGACAAGTTTTGTCACAAAAAAATCTTTTGAAAAACATGGCATGAGCAAAAGTGTATTGTTTTTGTCTGGCACATGCATCCTGTCCGGCATATTATAACCTGCATTCAGTACAAGTTTATAGGCATCTTCAACAGCAGTTTGAATTATATTCCGGCCTATTTTTGAAATTGTATGTTTATTTAAAAATAACATAAATTCTCCTGAATTTAATGACTTTTATTTACTTGAATAGCATAGACCTGCTAAAATCTCTATTAACTTTTAAATTCATCTTTTATTTTTTTTAACAGATGTGATAAAAAATAATTTTTTTAAATTGAAAAATATAAAAGGTGGAGCTTTGGATAAAACAGAAAAAGTGTTGTGTATTAAAAGGAATCTTTTGCCGGAATCGTGGGTAACCCAAAAAAGTATTGTGCCATTGGAGCTGGACTCTTTTGTGAAATATTGTTCAAAAGCAGGCTTTGAATTTGTAAAACGCAAAGATGCTGAAAACGACTCTTCACATAAGCAGATTATACCCTATATTATTCTCCAGACAAAAGATCATGATAAAACTGCGATTTATCAGCGTCAGGGAAGTGAAAAGCGCCTCCATGATTTATGGTCACTTGGCATAGGAGGCCATATTAATCCTATTGATATGAACAGACAAAAAGATTCATTTAAGCAGATTTTAATCACAGGCATGCAAAGAGAGCTTGATGAAGAGCTTGAGAAAATGCCCGGAGAAATTTCACCCAAGTTTATTGGAGTGATCAGCGAGGATATTACAGATGTCGGAAAGGTACATCTTGGAGCTGTTTTTACAATAACTGCAAATAATCCTGAAGATTTTTTACCAGGAGAGGAGTTATTTCAGTTTAAATGGGCAAAAACAGACACTCTTGACCAATTAAATCTGGAGTTATGGTCAACAATGGCCCTTAATTTGATTAAAAAATAGATTTAGAGGTATCGAAGGCTTTTATATGAAAGAATAGCCAACGACCTTGCTTCTTGGATTTTTTTATGCTTTGTTGTGTGACAAAGCATCAGACTCGCCACATGGCGGTTCTTTAAATAATTGGACCTGATATACCAAGACTTCAAGGTCTCCTGCCTGCCATGCATCTGGCAGTAACCCAGCCTTGGTGCAAAGATGTGCTAAAAATGTTTCAGGGCTTTTTAACTGCTCCCACACCTGGGGTAAAAAAGTTGCACTTTTATAGCCTTTTTGTATGATAACGCCGTCAATACCAGGTGTAAGCTTTTCAATTAAATCGTGGTAATCACTGTAATCAACTGTTTCAGGCCGGGTTAAAATACTTATTTCAATATCTGTCTCATTTAACTCTTCAAAGGATAGTGGGCTGAATCTTGTATCACTGAATGCAGCATGTTTTGCATTCTCTTTAATTCCAGTAAAAATATCTTTAACAGGATCAATATTTCCAATACAGCCTCTTAGTTCACTGTTCTTATGGAGTGTAACAAATGTCCCTCGGTTTGCTTTGAATATCCATGAAGGGATTTTATCTTTTAAAGATTCTAATTTATTCTCTTTTTTAAATTCTTGAAGAATACTCTGCCTTGCAAGCTTTAAAAGCAGGTGTCCATCAATTTTGGATATTTTTTTTACCATCTATTTTGCTTTCATTGTAAAATAGGTATCAATTAAATCTGGTGCAAGCCCCACATAGGTTTCAGGAGTTAATAGTTTCATACGGTTTTTAAATTCCAAAGGCACTTTTTCAAGCTTATCAACAAATTGTTCCAACTCTTTTTTTGTAATTTTATGACCCCTTGTAAGCTCTTTGAGTCTTTCGTATGGATTGTCTTCTTCAAACACTCTCATTGCAGTCTGAAATGGCTCGGCAAGGAGAGCTTGATTCTCATCAAGATCCTTTTGTATTATCTTTTCATTAAGATCAATTTTTGATAATCCTTTTCTACAATTTTTTATTCCAATGGCAAAATAACCAAATACAGACCCAAGGCTTCTTAAAACAGTTGAGTCACTTAAGTCCCTTTGAAATCTGGATTTTGAAAGCTTTACGCTAAGATGTTCCATCATTGATATTGCCAATCCCATATTGCCTTCGGAGTTTTCAAAATCTATTGGGTTGACCTTGTGGGGCATGGTTGAAGAACCAGTCTCTCCCTCTTTGATTCTCTGCTTAAAATAACCAAGACTTATATATCCCCACATATCACGGTCAAGGTCAATGATTGATGCAGCAGCTCTGATCATGGCATGGAGAACAAAGGCAATGGAGTGATTGGGATTCACCTGGGTGGTAAATAAAATTGGTTCAAGCTTTAAATGGTTGGATATAAATCGTTGTGATGCCTCAATCCAGTTGATATTGGGGTAAACAAAATGGTGGGCATTATAATTTCCAGTGGCCCCGTTTATTTTTGCCTGGACCTTGTGCTTGTCAATAATATTTTTTTCCTGTAACAGCCGCCAGGCAAAATTGATAAATTCCTTACCCGTGGTTGTAGGGCTTGCCGGCTGACCATGGGTTCTTGACATCATGGGTATGGATTTATACAGCAGAGCTTTTTGTTCAATATCCTCAATTAGCTGTGTTAACATGGCAGTTGTGATCTCTTTGCCCTGTTTAAGCATCAATGCATAGGAGGTATTATTAATATCATCTGAAGTGCATGCAAAGTGAACCCACTCTTTAATAGTTGAAAGACCTGCAAGTTCAAGTTTATCTTTTATTAAATATTCAACAGCTTTGACATCATGGTTTGTTTTTTTTTCTATCTCTTTTATTTTTTGGGCATCATCAAGATTGAAGTCAGTGAAAACAGCATTAATTTTTTGTGTATCACTCTTGTTTATGCGTGCAAGTTTCAAGTCAGATAAAATAAATTTGAGCCATTCAATTTCAACAAATACTCTCTGTTTAATTAAGCCATATTCAGAAAAAACATCTCCAAGCTCTTTTGTTAATCTGGCATATCTTCCATCCAAAGCAGTCAGTGCGGTTATCATAGTTCTTTTGCCCCAGTTTTTAATTTTAATTATTATGGTTCTATTTTAAATTCTAACACTATTAAAATACTTGAAGAATTGCAAGCAATCTCGATTTTGGCAATTAAATTATATCCTTTGGTTTGATTACTTGACAAACCCATAGAGAATAAAGTATTTTATCTATCATTTTTTAATGGAATATTTTTATTTTAAAAAGCCAAAAAATTAGTTGCAGGAGTATAATATACATGGCATTAACAAAAACAATCATATCTGAACGAATACAGAATAAACTTGATTTGTCCAGAACAACTACCTATGAACTCATGGAAGATTTTCTTGAAATTATAAAAGAGACCATTGAAGGCGGTGAAGATATAATGATCAGTGGCTTTGGAAAATTTTGTGTAAATGAGAAAAAAGCAAGAAAAGGCAGAAACCCTGCAACAGATAAAGAGATGACTCTGCCCGCCAGACGAGTTGTCACATTTAAATGTTCAGGTAAATTAAGAAATCTTATTAACTCTTAATATAGATTTTTTGTAATAATGTTTTTTTCAGAACAATTTATCACCACTGTTATTCTTGTCACTTTAATTGGCTCCTATCTTATTGATAATCTTGCAGATTTCTTAAACCTTGGAAACCTGAATCAGCCCCTTCCAGAAGAGTTCAAAAATGATTACAAGCAGGAAAAATATAATAAATCCCAGGAGTATCTAAAAACAAATACTAAATTTGGATTTATTACATCAAGTTTTGACCTTGTAATTATACTTCTATTCTGGTTTTCAGGTGGATTCCAGTATGTTGATTCTTTTGCAAGATCCTTTGGCTACAATTCAATTGTTACAGGGCTTTTGTTCACAGGAATGCTTTTAATTTTTAAATTTTTATTATCTCTGCCCTTTGGCATATATTCAACCTTTGTGATTGAAGAAAAATATGGATTTAACAAGACAACTGCTCGGGTTTTCATAACAGATATTCTAAAATCAATTATTCTGTCCGTTATTCTTGGTGGGATATTGCTATCTTTTATTTTCTGGGTTTTTCAATCAGGAGGTAAGTATGCCTGGATTTTTTGCTGGGCTTTTTCTACTGTTTTTCTTCTTATTGTTCAATATATTGTTCCAACCTGGATCATGCCTTTGTTCAACAAGTTCACACCCATGGAAGAGGGTTCTTTAAAAGAAGCCATATTACATTATGCAAAATCAATCAATTTTTCCCTTGCCAATATCTTTGTCATGGATGGATCAAAAAGAAGCAGTAAATCCAATGCCTTTTTTACAGGATTTGGGAAAAATAAAAGAATAGTGCTTTTTGATACATTGATTAAAGAGCAGACAACTAAAGAACTTGTTTCGGTCCTTGCTCATGAGATGGGTCATTTTAAAAAAAAGCATATAATTAAACGTATGATTACAGGCATTATTCAAATGGGATTTATCTTTTTTCTCATATCAATATTTATTTCCCACGAAGCTTTGTTCCATGCATTTTTCATGGAAAATGTCTCCATCTATGCCGGCTTGATTTTTTTTAGTATGCTCTACTCTCCCATTGATCTTTTTATATCCATTATCCTTCAGGTTTTATCAAGAAAAGATGAGTATGAAGCAGACAGGTTTGCTGCTCAGACCTTAAAAGACAGCAAAGCTTTAATTGGAGCATTGAAAAAACTATCTGTTCATAATCTTTCAAATTTAACACCACACCCCTTTTATGTATTCTTAAATTATTCCCATCCACCTGTACTTGAAAGAATTAAGACTTTAAAGTCTTTATAAAAATATGGCAAAATTGATTGTAACAGCAGATATCCATGGAAGTCTCTCTTCATGGTTGACCATAAAAGGTTTGCTAAATCCAGAAGATAAACTTGCCATTGCAGGAGATCTTTTTGATACAAAATATGGTAATTATGCAAATAGTGATTTTAAGCCGGAAACCATAAAAAAAGATTTAAAAAGATTTAAAAACGATTTTTATTATATCTATGGAAATTGCGATGTTCCCTCTTTTTTTCCAGGATTTCATACAAATATAAAATTTAATGCTTTTAACCAACAGGTTTTTATTTTGCATGGGCATAAACCGTATCAATACTCTTTGGATATGGATATTATAATTCAGGGCCATACCCATATCTTCTCTTTGAAAAAGCGGGAAGGGCAGATTTTCATGAATCCAGGTTCCATCACATATCCAAAAAGCAGTATTGCAACCTATGGTGTGATAGATGAGAAAAGTGCCAATATCATTGATCTTGAAACAGGGAATAGATTAATTTCCATTAAATTATAACCCAGTTAAATTCTATTTTGGGGCGATTTAATTTCTGCCCACAGGATTAACCGCTCTTATGGGATGGATTTTTTCAACTTTTCCAATATCCATGCTTTTATCTGTCTTAGACTGCCCATGTCTGACCTTTTTTTTTAACATCATATAGTCTTGATAGATGTTGCAAGAACGCCTTTTATGCTTTCCTGGTTTTCTTTTTTTATTTGGGCGGGTACCATGATGAGCATTTCTAAGGATATCATCAAAATCATTTTGTTTGATATCTCTTGTTTTTACGGATTTCTTTTTTTTGATATTTTTTTTAAAAGGCTGTTTTTTTTTCTTATTAACAAATGTCTTTGATAATGAGTCAAAAATATTATGCAAAAACCAACTTTTATTTTTTTCAGATGTATGGACCTCTTTTGTATTATCTTGTTCTTTAAGTTTCTCCGTGGATTCTTTAATCTTATTTATTGATTTAAGCACAGGAGCAAGATAGCAAAAAGCAAGGTTGATTTTTTTCATTCTATCTTCAGAGTCCTGGGGGGAGCCATGGCCTGTTTTATCAACATCAGGATGATATTTTTTGGCCATGTTGTGATATGCTTTTTTTGCCTGTTCAAAAGTAGCTGAATCATTAAGGTCTAAAATTTTAAAAGCTGTTTTTTTATCCATTATTGTTTTATTATGCTGGTGTTTTGATTATGTCAAGAAATTGCTGATGGTATTTGAATAATGCTGGAAGGAGACCCCATGTCAAATAAAAATAAAAAGCCTGTTTTCTCTAAAGATGATCCAGATTTCAGTGCCTGGTTTACATCTTTTTTTCTTAAAAATCACATCGATCCATTTGCCTATCCCACCAAGGTCGGGGCGAGGGAACAGGTTGAGTTTATGGTTTATCCTGAAAATGAAGTGCGCTATTATCCCTGCTCAGACAGGATGTTTAATGCAATCATGTCAAAACAATACCCTGACTATCTGAAAAATCAGTATAAAGATGTTTTAAAAAGAATAATGGCCCTGGTTGATAAATTTATTGATTCAAAATATGACAAAATTTTCCTCAAAGAGTTAATAGAAATAAAATATAAAGATGAAATACATACAGGCCTTTTAATGCCATCACGCCTTGAAAAAAGATTATATAAGATATTTTTAAGCAGGACACATATAGAAAATCCCTATTCATTAGAGAAAAAGGCTGCCAACCGAAATATTAGCAAATTTTTAAACTCTCAAACTTTTAACAAAGCATTAAACCATATTGATGACTCCCTTGGTATGGTTAAAGATTTATCACTGTTTGAGTTAAGAGAAAAAATCAAACAGATTGAGTTTAAAAGATTGTTGTCTTTAATGCAGCATGATCATTTATGGGCGTGTGAAAATGTGAAAATTTGCTCTTTGAGTAAAATAAAAAGCATGATGAAAACTACAATAAAAGGGGATGGATTAAATTTTTTATTGTCATTGATTAGATTAAAAAAACAGAAAATTTTATGGCTTGCCAATGAAGCAGGAGAGATTGTAGTTGATTTAATGCTTGTCAAATTTCTTACTGAACTTGGGCATACCATTATTTTATCTGTAAAAGAGGCACCTTTTTTCACAAAAGTATGTCTTGCTGATATAAGAACAGATCCTGTTTTAATAAAAGAACTTGAAAATGCTAACTTTATTCATGAAAAAACAATCAGTAAAAACACTCTTGTAGAGCTTTTAAAGCAGGATAACCATATCCATGTGGTTTCAGACGGAACAAGTGAAGAGCTTAACCTTCTGCTGGTGTCTACGAGTTTTTCAAGGATTTTCAAGGAAGTTGATTGTGTAATATCAAGGGGTATAAATCAAAAAGAGATATTAATTGATTCACATTTCAATTTTACTCAAAATATTATCAATATCAGCCATGAAAAAAAATCATTAATAATAACACATAAACCAAGGCACCCGGATTTTATTAAATTCTCCCACCAGCAGTTGGAGGAGAAAGCAAATTATATTATTGATCAGATGAAGTCAGCAAAAGACAAAGGCATGACAATAATGTTTTACTCGGGCATCATAGGCTCTATTCCAGGCAAAATTGATGTGGCAAAAAAAATAATGACCACCTTTATTGAATATTTAAAAGGCCAGTCAACCAGTCTTTTTGTGATCAATCCGTCATTTTATTATGAACCTGGCATGGATGCAGATGATTTAATGTATATGTGGGAAATTGTCCAGCTAAGTACCTACATTGATATCTGGAGATTTCAGACTTCAGAAGATATTGCAAAAAGTTTTGCTATTATGGAGCAAAAGGTGCCGCCGGAATGGATAGGCAAAGATTCAACCTACAGCACAGGTTGTACCAAAGAGATGAAAATAGCACAGAAGGTTCAAAAGAAAAATTTTGAAATGCAGCTGATCGGACCCTCTTTAGATAAATTCATGCGTAGAGATGAATATGGAGTGGGATCCATGTATGATCAAAGACTTGCTGAATTGTAAAGAATAATAAAGCTTAGGGCCTGTACAAAAAAGAATAGTTACTTCCTACTGCTTGTTTTGCTTATTTCCTGCGTTACAACACAGTTCTATGTCATTTGATTTTTTGTCAGGATTTTATTCAGATAATAACCTGTGTATGACCTTTTATTTTCCGCTATCTGCTCTGGTGTTCCAACAGCAATGATCTCTCCGCCTTTATCTCCACCGTCAGGGCCAAGATCAATGACATGATCTGCACATTTTATCACATCAAGGTTGTGTTCTATGACAACTATACTGTTTTTTGCATCCACAAGTTTGTTCAGCACAAACAGTAATTTTTTAATATCATCGGTATGCAGCCCGGTTGTGGGCTCATCCAATATATATATGGTTTTGCCTGTCCCTTTTTTGCTAAGCTCCTTTGCAAGTTTTATCCTTTGAGCCTCTCCTCCTGACAGGGTGGTTGCCGCCTGGCCAAGTTTGATATATCCCAGTCCAACTTCAATTAGAGTTTCAAATTTAGTTCTGATGGATGAGATGTTTTCAAAAAAATGTACACATTGATTAATTGTCATGTCCAGAACCTGGGCAATGTTTTTATCTTTGTATTTTATATCAAGGGTTTCTCTATTGTAGCGTTTTCCTTTACAGACATCACAAACCACATATACATCGGGTAAAAAATGCATCTCAATTTTAATAATTCCATCACCACTGCATGCTTCGCACCTGCCGCCTTTAACATTAAAACTGAATCGTCCTGGTTTGTAGCCCCTTGCCTTTGATTCACGGGTTTGTGCAAAGAGTTGTCTTATGGGGCTAAAAACCTGGGTATAGGTACCAGGATTGCTTCTTGGCGTTTTGCCAATGGGAGATTGATCAATGTGAACAACTTTATCAAGCTGTTCAAGACCCTCAATCTTTTTATAACTGCCTGTGATTTTTTTTGAATGGTTTATGTGGTTTGTCAAGATTTTATAAAGCGTGGATAAAACCAGGGTTGATTTTCCTGATCCTGATACACCTGTGACACAGGTAAAACACCCCAAAGGAAACGAGACATCTATATTTTTTAGATTATTTGAATTTGCCTGAAATATTTTTAATGATTTATCTATTCCTTTTCTTCTTTTTTCAGGAATTTTTATGCATTTTTTCCCGGCAAGATAGAGACCTGTTAATGAATTTTTACTTTTCAATAATTTTTCAGGCGTGCCTGAAAAAATGATTTCACCACCGTTTACTCCAGCTCCAGGTCCCATATCAATTACATGATCGCAAAAACGAATGGTCTCTTCATCATGTTCTACAACCAGTACAGTATTGCCAAGGTCTTTAAGGTTCATTAAGGTTTTTAATAACCTTGCATTATCTTTTTGATGCAGTCCTATACTTGGCTCATCCAGAACATATAAAACTCCGGTAAGCTTGGAACCGATCTGGGTGGCAAGGCGGATTCTCTGGCTTTCTCCGCCTGACAAAGATGTGGCAGACCTGCCAAGAGTCAGGTACTCAAGACCAACATCCTGTAAAAAGTTTAAGCGCTGGTCCAACTCTTTTATAATACTTTGGGCAATAATCTGGTCCCGGTTTTTAAGATTTAATGATTTTATATAATTATTTGCTTTTTCTATGGACAAAGAGGTGATTTCATGGATGGTTTTATCTGAGACTTTAACTGCCCCTGATGCTTTATTAAGCCTTGTGCCCTTACAAAAATAGCAGGCTTTAAAATTCATGAATCTTTTTATATGCTCTTTCATATAATTGGAATCAGTTTCAATGTACTGCCTTTTTAAACTGGGGATTATACCCTCAAATGTTTTTTTATAGACAATTTTTTTCCCCGCTCTTTCAACATAAAAAGGTATCTGCTCTTTTTTTGATCCATGGAGCAGTACTTGTTGGAAATTGTTGGACAGCTCTTTAAAGGGCTTGTAAATATTTTCTTTATAGTGGGTAACAAGTGCATCAAGAAACTCCATGAATTGTACAGAATCTTTGTCTTCCCATGGGATGACAGCGCCCTGCCTTAAAGAGATATTATGATCTGGAACAACAAGATCTGGATCAAATTCAATCATGGATCCTAAACCATCACACTTGGGACAAGCCCCCTTGGGCGAGTTAAAAGAAAAAGATGCCGGGGTGAATTCCCCATAGCTGATTTTGCATTTTACACATGATGCTTTTTCACTGAAAAGGGTCTCTTTGTTTAAACTTAGATCAAGAATATTAACCTGTCCCTGGCCAAGGGAGAGGGCAAGCTCAAGGGAGTCGGTAAGACGGTTTTCAATGCCGTTTTTAATGATAAGCCTGTCCACAACAGCATCTATATAGTGTCTTTTGTTCTTATCCAAAGCAGTAATGTCATCTATTAATTGGATTTTATTATCTACCCTGACCCTTGCAAAACCATCTTTTTTTAATTTTGAGAAGAGTTTTTGATGGGAGCCTTTCTGCCCGGAAATTAAGGGTGACAGGATCATTATTCTGGAATTTTCATCAAGCTGTGTAACCTGGTCAGTGATCTGGTCAATGGATATGGATGCAATCGGGGCCCCGCATTTATGACAATGGGATTTGCCCACCCTTGCAAATAATAACCGAAGATAGTCATAAATTTCTGTTATGGTTCCAACAGTTGATCTTGGATTGTGGCTGGCAGTTTTCTGCTCAATGGATATGGCAGGGCTGAGTCCTTCAATAAGATCCACATCAGGTTTATCCATTTGACCCAAAAATTGTCTGGCATATGTGGAGAGAGATTCAACATATCTTCTTTGCCCTTCCGCATATAATGTATCAAAGGCAAGGGTTGACTTTCCTGATCCTGAAAGCCCTGTTATGACTATCAGACTATTTTTTGGTATCTCAACACTGATATTTTTAAGATTATGTTCCCTGGCACCCTTGATGATGATTTTATCTATATTCATTGATTCATTTTTACATTACATGGAGATTATTGGCCTGGAATATTGCCATTTTAATTGCCTGTATAAGACTTGAAGGATCTGCAATTCCCTGCCAGGCAATGTCATAGGCTGTGCCATGATCCACGGATGTCCTGATAATGGGAAGACCTAAGGTAGTGTTTACCCCATCCTTAAAATGAATCAGTTTAAAGGGAATCAGTCCCTGATCATGATACATGCAGATAACAGCATCATATTTACCCCTGTTGGTAACACAGTCATTGCTGTTACCGTGGACTGCCTGATAAAAAACAGTATCAGGGGGCAGGGGGCCTTCAACATTCAATCCTTGCTTGCTTGCAAACTTTACAGCAGGGGCAATGATTTTTTTTTCTTCATTGCCAAACATTAAAGCTTCTCCTGCATGGGGGTTCAATCCAGCAACTGCTATCTTTGGGGATTTAATATCAAAGCGTTCCTTTAAAGAAGTATTGGTAAGTTTGATTTTTTGTATAATATTTTCAGTGGTAAGAGTGCCAGAAACTTTGGAAAGAGGGATATGAATGGTAACAAGAACAACTTTAAGATTTTCACCTGCCAGCATCATTGCATAATTTTCTGTATTAGTTTTATGCGCCAAAATCTCAGTATGCCCTGGAAATTTAGACCCTGCAAGTTTTAAAGCTGTTTTTGTAATGGGACATGTCACAAGGGCTTGAATCTGGTTTTTTAATGCAAGATCAATCCCTTTAAGAATATAATTCAGCATTGCAGTTCCGGTTTTGATGTCAGGTTTTAAAAGATTGGATTTTAATTGTTTAGAGTAGTCTGTTTTGATATTTGAGATATCCATGACATCCAGAGTATTTGACATAAATTTACCCTGTTTTAGGTCATCAATTGAATTGATAATCATGTGATTAAAGTTTAAGAGTGTTAAAGCTAGCTTAAGTACAGATGAATCCCCAATGATGACAGGCTTGCAAATAGTATAAAGTTCTTGGTTGTTTAAAGCTTTAATTACTATCTCAGGGCCGATCCCCACAGGGTCTCCCATGGTAATGCCGATGGTTGGAAGGTTTTTTGATCGTTTCATTAAAATAGCTATAACATAAAGGTCAAAGATATAAAATAAAATTGTGAAACCACTGTTAAATTGGGATTTTGAAAAAAGGTTAAATTTTTATTTAATTTGATGGAATTCAAAGTAAAACAGAGCAAATCAAAGTAAATTTATTTTTTGTAATAATTTTAAATCGTCTTGAAACGTTAAAATATCGTGGAAAAATAGTTACTTGTAAAAAGTGATTGTTATTAAAAGAAAAACCTCTGTTTCACATAAAAAAATTAATAAAATCAATATATTGAAAAACTATGCCAAGTCAAATCAAAGTATTTTGTTAACACTTCTTATTGGATTTGACCCATAAAAAAAAATTACATAAAAAACAGCATACTTTTTTATATGAAAGAACAGCTAACTGCTTTGATCCTTTCATACTTTGGTTTTTGCCCTTCAGGGTATTGTGTTCTGGATAACCAGATCCGCCACATGGCGGTTAGTTAATATCATTTTATTTATTGTCCTTGGTTAAAATTGCTTTATTAACCAAAAACTTTGAAATTTTAAATACAATAGTGAGGCTGTTTAAAAATAGATGGAGTCGTCCTGGAAACAAGTAAAATATCAGCTAAAAAAAGCATTACCTGATCATAGCTACAGAATGTGGATAGATCCAGTTAAACTTATTGAATATGATAATCAAGATATTAAGCTCTCCAGCCCTAACTCTTATTTTGTCAAACGCTTAAAAGATAATTACCTTCCCCTGTTTGAACAGGAGTTTTTAAGACTTGGCATTAATGATGTTAATATTAAATTTCAAGTATCTTCCAACAAGACAATTAATAATAAAACCAACAATAAAAATGGTGCATATCCAGCTATTCCCTTGATGTCCAAAAATTCGAGACAGATGGCGCTGCCAGGACTTGGCATGAAGTTTGACAATGGCCGGATTTTTAAAAAAGGATTCACATTTGATGATTTTGTTGTGGGTAATAATTCAAACTTTGCCTATTCTGCATCCCTGTCCCTTGCTCACGGCAAAATAAAAGGGTATAGCATTCTTTATCTTCTTGCTAAAACCGGTCTTGGCAAGAGCCATCTATCCCAGGCTGTGGGCCATCATATAATTAAGAATTCACTCTCCAAGGCAGTCTATTATATAACAGCAGAAGATTTCACCAATGAGATGATATTCTCTTTGAAAAATAATACCATAGATAAATTTAAAGAAAAATACAGAACAAAATGTGATGTATTAATTCTTGAGGATATCCATTTTTTATCTGGTAAAGAAGCAACACAAAAAGAGCTTGCCATTACCTTGGATTATCTTCTTGAAGCTGATAAAAAAATTATTTTTTCAGGATGTGAACTTCCTGAAGATATTCCTAAATTAAATGACCAGTTAAAATCACGATTAACCCTTGGGCTTGTTACCCAGATTGATGCTCCTGATTATTCAACCCGTCTTAGAATTTTAAAAAGAAAATCAAAATTTTTTGGATATAAAATTCCAGATTCGGTCACTGAATATATTGCCCAGGAGTTGTGTGATGATGTCCGCCAGCTTGAAAGTGGCCTGTTTGGTGTTGCTGCAAAGGGGCAGTTAATGGGGTGTAATATTGATGTGGAGCTTGCAAAAAGTGTGCTTTTAAATATTGCAAAGACAAAAAGCCAGGTTACAATAGAATCCATTAAAAAACTTGTCTGCAAAGAGTTTTCAATATCT
>JAOZRI010000613.1 GCA_029940235.1 Desulfobacula sp.
CTGATCAATAACAAAATTAAAAGTGTTGAAATATAGGGGAGCATGGAGAGAAAATTTGGCGAAATCCCAAGGGGTTGTAAAAGATACTGCACAACAAAAATACCGCCGAATAAAAAAGCTGCCCAGATGGCACGCCCTGGATTCCATAAAGCAAATATTGTTAGAGCAATGGCAATCCAGCCTCTTCCTGCAGTCATGCCTTCGATCCATGATTTTGAGTATGAAATGGAGAGATGTGCTCCTGCAAGTCCTGAAAAACCTCCTCCAATAAGCACACTTAAATACCTGAGTTTTGATACATTAACTCCTTGAGTTTCAGTGGCTTTTGGATTCTCGCCGGTTGAGCGGATTTGAATTCCAAGGCGGGTTCTTTCAAGGAAAAACCAGGATATCAGCGCAAGAAGTATGGCAATATAGAAAAACGGACTCTGGGAAAACAGAATTTTCCCAAGCCATGGAATATCTGAAAACCAGGGGATATTCCAATCTTCCATCTTGATTGAAAGGGGTTTTCCAACATAGGGTTTGCCAAGCATACCTGAAAGTCCAAGACCCAGCATGGTTAATGCAAGCCCTGATACAACCTGATTTGCCTGGAGGGTAATGGAAGCAAAGGCATGGATAATTGAAATTGTCATGCCGGCAGCAATTGCAACACAGACACCAAGCCAGGGAGACCCTGTTGTCATGGTGACAATAAATGCTGTCACAGCACCAATTGCCATGACACCCTCAACACCAAGGTTGAGGATACCTGATCTTTCACATATTATTTCACCTGTTGTGGCAAGCAGTAAAGGCGTTCCCGCAACCATTGCTCTTTGAAGTGTTGAAATTATTATATCTTCCATCTATTGCATCTCAAATTTTAAACAGTAAAAAAGAGTTTTATAATTAATTAAGAGTCTGGGTTTACAGCAACAGACTTCTCCTTAGAATTGTAAAGGAGTTATCCATTAAGCATTAACCACCCTAATTTAGAAGTTCAATATAGATTAAGAAGCAGCTTTCTGTCAATAAGAAGATGAAGAAGATATTCTGACAAGTAAGTGAGACAATCTTTATAACTGTCGACCGAATTTTAAGGAATTTTTCTGG
>JAOZRI010000025.1 GCA_029940235.1 Desulfobacula sp.
CTTTCCCAAAAACCTTGATTTGAATATATCTCTCAATCTCGGGTACGATGCTGAGTCTTTGATAAAATTTAACTCAATCAATTTAAAATCTTTCTTATTTCAAACTTATATTAGCGCAATCTATCATTATGAAAAACAAGAATTAGAGTTTAGTTTGAGCAGTAGTTTTTTAAATGATTATCTTTTTGATGGTATGAAATTGGAATTTACTGCAACTCCCTCCACAGGCTCAGGTGCCATACTATTTGTAATGACATTGTAACCATATTCCCCCCCCCTTTTTTTTAAAAAAAAATAATTTTATAAAAAGTGTTGCAATTTTTCAACAGACATGTAAAAAGAGAAACATGGGTAATGAAATAATATTTTTTTAAAGGTGCCTTAGTATTATGACTGCAAATAAAATAGATGCATTAATAAAAAGGATTTTTGATGCAACAGGTATAAGTTCCCAGTCTGAACTTGCCAGGGAACTTGAAATCAATAGATCAGGAATTACCCATGCCAGAAATAATAATAAAATTCCTGACAAATGGATTGTAAAATTGTATAGGAAATTTGGTCTTAATCCTCAATGGATTGATTCTGGTATCGGGAATGTATTTATAAGTACCAGGTCACAGAACGATGTTGAGTTTAAATATATCCCTAAAGTAGCTGCAAGGCTTTCTGCTGGTACAGGATCATTTGAAAGTGATGATAGTATTACAGATTATTTATCCTTTCAAACAAAATGGCTGGCAGGTAAGGGTGCTGCAAACCATATGGTAGCCATGGAGGTTTTTGGTCAAAGCATGGAACCTGTTATAAAAGAGGGAGATACGGTTTTAATTGATCAATCACAAAATAGTATCATTGCTGGAACAATTTATGCGGTTGGTGTGGAAGATACTATTTTAATCAAAAGAGTGGAAAAACATCCAGATAAGCTTGTTTTAAGCAGTGATAATAAGGATTATGAACCCATCTATCTTAAACGAGAAGAGACAGACAAAGTAAGAATTATCGGCAAGATTATCTGGAGCTGCAGAGAGTATAGGTAGATTTTTTTTGATCATGTTGTTTAGTTTTTTCAACAAAATATGAAATTTTAAAACAAGAAGGGGGTATAGAGATGGAAAAAAATCAAAATTTAAAATATAAAAAATGTCTAACAGGAGCTGCTGGAATACTATGGGTGGCAGGTTTATTAATTGCTGGCAGTGACAGCCCATATATGCCATGGGTTAATGGGATTGGGCTGATTCTGTTTTTTTGTGCAAGTATAATGCTTGGAAAAGTTTTTCAATCCATTGAATCCGGGGATGACAATACTATACCCATAAAATTGACAGAACGCCCCCTTTTGTGCTTAAAGATTAGATTTAGTGAATAATTCTTAAGTGGGTAAAAATGCTTGTTAAACAATTTAAATATTCAATGGATAATCTTGGATATCTTATTTACTCCAATACAGAGGGAGTTGTGATCGATGGTGGAGCAGTAGAGGATATACTTAGCTTTGTCCAAAATAGAAATATTAAGATTAAATATATTACCAATACCCATTTGCACCATGATCACACTTCAGGTAATGGGAACTTATTAAAAAAGACAAATGCCAGGTTTATTGATTGTAAAAAAATAAAATCAGATCAAGAGCTCCATATTGACCAAGAAACTTTAAAAATCTTTCACACTCCAGGTCATACAGATGACTGTATAACCTTTCAGGCTGATAATTTTTTAATTACCGGTGATACACTGTTTAATGGCACTATTGGCAATTGTTTTTCCGGGGATCTTGATGCTTTTTTTAAATCTTTAAAGCGACTGATTTCTTTCCCGAAAGATACAAAAATTTATTGTGGCCACGATTATGTTATGGAATCCATGCAGATTGCCCAGGATATTGAAAAAGATAATTTATTTATTAAAGAGTATATTAAAAAATATAATTCTGAACTGATTGTGTCTACCCTGGAAGATGAATTAAATGTAAATCCTTTTTTAAGGTTTAATGAGCCAGGTCTTATAAAAATTCTACAGCAAAATGACATCCTGTCCAACACTGAATTAGCCAGATTCAAAGCAATAATGGAAATATATTGATTATTATTAGATTGCCTTCTTTCATACCCTTGATCATTTAATTTAAGGTGTTATCATTAAGAACAGTATTTTTTAAACTTGTTTTAATAGTTATTATATGAAAGAACAGCTAACTACTTTGATTCTTTCATGATTTGGTTTCTGCCCTTCAGGGTGTTGTGTTGTGGATAACCAGAACCGCCAGATTGCGGTTAGTATGAAAATAAATTTTCATTAGTGATTGGAGACAGGCATTAATGCTTGATAGAAATATTAAATTTAGACAAGGGTCAAAACAAAATGCAGATTTTGCCCTTGGCCGCCAGTTGACCATTGAATATTATGAGTGTGGCATGAATGCACTTTTAGATGAGAACTCAGTTGAAAAGGTGTTGCTTAAGGCAGCAAACCTAAGTGGTGCAACCATTATAAGCTCATCTTTCCACGGCTTTAAACCCCAGGGAATAAGTGGTGTTGTTATCATAGCTGAGTCGCATTTTACAGTTCATGCCTGGCCAGAGCATGATTATGCTGCCGTGGATATATTTACCTGTGGCAATAGTATCGATCTTGAAATTGCCATTAATTCAATGAAAGACTCTTTTGAATCAAAAAATGTTGTTATCTCTTCTGATCAAAACAGAGGTATTATTCCCAAATCGTCTAATCCAATTAAAGGCGAAAATAGTGGACAAAATAATATCAGTGATGTGTTGAAAAACTCAAAGATTTCTCCGATTTCCTGGAAAGAAGAGTATGCAATGAAAAACCCATGGGGTGTTTTGACTTCTGTGGATATATATAAAAGTGATCCTGAGATTATCAGAGATGCAAAAAAAATTGAACAATTTGTATATCAATTGTGCGATCTTATAGATATGAAACGTTTTGGAGAGTGCCAAGTAGTCCATTTTGGAAAAGATAAAAAGGTTGAAGGATTTTCAATGACCCAGCTCATTGAGACATCTCTGATCTCAGGCCATTTTGCCAATGCATTGAATAGAGTTTATCTTGATATATTCAGTTGTAAATTCTATGAACCTCGGAAAATTGCAGAATTTGCTACTTCATATTTTAAGGGCGATAATTATAAAATACAGATAGCTTTAAGACATTAAAGATAGATGAAAAATTATAGTAAAATATTAGATGGCTGGTTTTCTGAAATCTGCCCAATGTGGCCGGGAATTGCACTATCACTTGAAATTGAAGAAGTGCTTTACAGCAATAAGAGCAAATTCCAACAGATTGACATGTTCTTAACGAAAAACCATGGGAAAATGCTTGTGCTTGATGGTATTATCCAATTAACCCAATCAGATGAATTTGCATACCAGGAGATGCTGGCTCATGTCCCTCTGTTTGCCCATCCAAATCCAGAAAATATTTTAGTTATTGGTGGAGGTGATGGTGGAATTCTCAGAGAGGCAAACCGCCATGACTGCATTAAAAATATTGATTTTTGTGAAGTTGATGAAGAAGTTATCAAGGTTTGTAAAGAGTTTCTACCTGACCTTGCCTGTGGCTTTGACGATGATAGAGTCAATGTTTATATTGCCGATGGTAATGCATTTGTCCAGGAAAGAACAAACAAATATGATGTGATTATTGTGGATTCTTCAGACCCAATAGGACCTGGTGAGGCATTATTTGAGCCACTGTTTTATAAAAACTTGAAAAAGGCATTAAGAAAAGATGGCATCATTGCAACCCAGGGTGAATCTTTTTTTCTACATAAAGAGTGCGTTAAAAATCTCATGAAAATTACAAAATCACTGTTTCCTTTTTATGCATATTCATATTTTCTTGTGCCAACTTATCCTGGCGGCAATATTGGAATTTGCCTTGGATCTATGGGACCTGAACTGAAAAAACCTTATAGAGCCATGACTGAGAACTTTCAAAAACAATTAAAATATTATACTCCGCAAATTCATAAAGCCTCTTTTGTCATGCCCAACTTTGCCATGAATTTGTTTTGATCTTTATTATGTTCTATCAATACAGTGTTGCAACCTTTAGGATGAAATAATTTTTTAGAGATGTAAATGGATAACCTTCAAATAAAAAAAATTAAATCTGCTGAAATCCAGGATCTTGTACAACTTTACAAGGAAGCTGGATGGTGGAAATCTTCCTGGGAAGAACATCCTGATTTTTTAAAATATATAGTTAAAGATTCTGCTGTTTTTGTGGGTGCTTTTTTTGATAAAAAGCTCATAGGGATGGGCAGAGCTCTTTCTGATTATGTAAGTGATGCCTATATTCAGGACCTTGCTGTATTAAAAAAATTCAGGGGGCAGGGGATAGGGAAAAAAATAATTAAAAAACTGATCAGGCAGTTAAAAGCTGATAATGTTGACTGGATAGGTGTTGTGGCACAGCCTGGAACCTCACTGTTTTATGAAAACCTTGGATTTGAACCGCTTAAGGATCATACTCCTTTAAAATTGAAGAATTGATTAATGCTTCCTGCACAGCAAGATCTTTATTCTAATGCCCATGGCAGGTATTTGCAATTTAATCAGTTCAATCTAAAAAATAAAAAAATTATTCAGCCTTTTATTGATAATTTTCAACCCATATCCTGTGAATATAATTTTTCCAATCTCTTTTCATGGCAGTATGTATCCAAACTATCCTGGATTTTTTATCAAGAGCGGCTTTTAATTTATGATGGTATTGAGAAATCTTTTTTTATGCCTCTGGGCAAAGAGTTATGCCCAAAGGAACTCATTGAGTTGTCGCAATATCTAAAAAACAGAGGCTCGTCACCTGATTTTGCCCTTGTTCCATCTGAGTACTTAGAAAAATTTCCAGAGATTGAACAATATTACATAATCAAAAAAGAGCGTAATTATGCAGAGTATATTTACGATGTAAATGAGCTAAGTGAACTTAAGGGGAAAAAGCTTCATAAGAAACGAAATCTGATTTCACAATTTAAACGTAATTATCCTGATTTTAAAGTATATTCATTAAAAAGAGAATGCAAACACGAGTCGCTTAAACTGGCTAAAGGTTTTATTGGCAGGTGTGTCCCCCCCCAAAAAACTCTTGTTGAAGAGTATGAAGCCATTAAATTAGCATTTGATCATTTTGATGAGCTTGGTCTTGAAGGAGTTGTAATAAGCAGCGATAACAAATTGATTGCTTTTAATATCTTCTCCAGATTAAATGACTTAACATATGATATTCAGTTTGAAAAAGCTGATATTGATTATAAAGGTGCATCGCAAATGATCAATCAGGAGACTGCGAAATACTTAAAGGGTAAATGCCAATATTTAAACAGAGAACAAGACCTTGGGATTAAAGGACTTCGCAGGGCAAAAATGTCCTATGTCCCTTTTAAATTAGTTATTCCATATTCTCTTATCAGGAAATAGTACTTGATTTATATAAAATTATAAAGCTATTATTTATACAGCCAAACTAAAGACAATACACTGGTTCACTTAGCATACAAGTTTTTGATTTATGATTTTTAAGAATTTAAAATTTAAAAATAAAATTTTATTGACCTTTTTTTTGGTTTTTATCATTCTGTTTGCAATTGGAAGCCCCATTGCTTATTTACAGCTTAAAAAAACACTGCAATTCAATATTGACAACGAGCTTCAAAATACAACTGATTCTGTAGTCAATTTTATAGAATCTGCTGCCTATGTTTCCATAAAAAACAGGCTTCGTACCATTGCTGAAAAAAATCTGGATATTGCCCAATATTATTATAGTAAATATCGTTCAGGCCTTTTGACAAGATCAGAAGCCATAAAAATTATTGAAGAGGTCTTTTTAAATCAGTCCATAGGCATCAGTGGCTATATATATTGCCTAAATGGTAAAGGAGTACTCACGGTTCATCCAAAGGACAAGATGAAGGGTTCCGATGTTTCTAATATTGATTTTGTTCAGTATCAATTGGAAGTTAAAGATGGATATATGGAGTATGAATGGAAAAACCCAGGAGAGTCTCAAAAAAAACCTAAGGTGCTTTATATGGTTTATTATAAACCTCTGGACTGGATTATTTCAGTTTCTGCCTACCGTGAAGAATTCAATTATCTTGTGGATATTAATGATTTCAGGGAGAGTATTCTTACTTATAAGACAGGGCAGACAGGATATGCCTATGTTCTTGACGAACAAGGGACAGCTGTGATACACCCAAAGCTTGAAGGAATAAACCTTTTGCATCAATCAAAACAACCCAACGGTTTTTTAAAACAAATCCTCAAAGAAAAAAACGGCAGGGTTGAATATGAGTGGAAAAATCCAGATGAATTAAAAATTAGAAAGAAAATAGCTATATTTAAACACCTGCCCCAGTATCAATGGATTGTTGTATCTTCAAGTTATGTTGACGAAGTTTTTTCACCTTTAATCACATTCAGATTTCTTTTGATAGTCTCTTTAATTGTGATTTTTTTAGTATCCATTGGGATTACATATTTAATAATCATGTCTGTAACAAAACCACTTGAATCTTTAATGGATAAATTTGGAAAAGGAGCCAGAGGTGATTTCTCAACTCGTATGGAAATAGGAGCATTGGATGAGTTCGGTAAATTAGCCCAGCATTTTAACTCTTTTATGGATCAGCTTGAAAAAAATGATAAAGAGATAAAAGCTGAAATACAAAAGAATAAAGAGGCTCAGGCGGCACTTGTTGAAAATGATTTAAAATTAAGGGGTATCTTTAATCAATCTTATCAATACGCATCTGTTTTATCGCCTGCAGGCAATTTGGAAGAGTTGAACAGGGCTGGTTTTGAGCTTGCAGGTAAAAGAATAAAGGATATTATAGGCCAACCCTTTTGGCAGATTCCATGGTGGCGCCACGATCCAGATGTTCAGCAATTGCTCAAAGAATCTGTTATCAAGGCAGGCAATGGTGAATTTCACAGGTTTGAAATCACAGGTATTTCTAAAGATGATGAAATCAGAGATATTGACCTTTCCATAAAGCCTCTTTTGAATAATTCAGGTGAAGTTATTTCAATCATCGCAGAAGCCAGAGATATTACAGAACATAACAAGGCTGCTCTTGAAAGAAAAAATATGGCAGTACAGTTGGAAAAATCTCAAAAAATGGAAGCCATAGGGACATTGGCAGGCGGGATTGCCCATGATTTTAACAATATTTTGTCCGGTATCCTTGGACATTCACAGTTGACTGAAATTAATCTTGATAATTTTGAGAAAGCAAAGGGACATATTGCGCAGATAAATAAAGGTGCCCAGAGAGCTGCCGCTCTTATACAGCAAATTCTTACTTTCAGCCGTCAAACAGACAATGAAAAACAAATTTTAACTTTATACCATGTGGTCAAAGAAGCGCTTAAGCTGTTAGGTTCTTTAATTCCCACCACAATTGAAATCAATGAGAATATTGTCTCCAAGGCAAAAATCATGGCTGATCCTACCCAGATGCATCAAATTATAATGAATCTTTGTACCAATGCATACCATGCCATGGGGGAATCAGGCGGGGTTTTGTCCATACAGCTTTTAGAAGTTGAAATTTCACAGGAAAAAGATATTTTGGACTGTGGGATCATCAATGGTAAATATTTGAAACTTGAAATCTCAGATACAGGTATTGGAATGGATGAAAAAACCATGTTAAAAGCTTTTGATCCATATTTTACAACCAAAGAGATGGGGAAAGGAACAGGTCTTGGTCTTGCCCTTGTTGATACAATTGTGAAAGAACATGATGGTTTCATAAAAGCTGAAAGCACACCTGGAAAAGGTACCTCTTTTTATATTTTTTTGCCTATAATTGAGCAGGAGAAAGATTATCAATTACCTGGACAAGAACAAAAAATAGTAAAAGGCGGAACAGAAAAAATTATGGTTGTTGATGATGAAAAAGATCTTCGCCTGGTTGTCCAAGAGTTCTTGCAGGATTATGGATATCAAGTGACTGCCTTTGAAAATGGAGTCAAAGCCTTTGAAGCCTTTGAACAGGACTTGGAGTATTTTGATTTGATTATAACTGACATGGCCATGCCAGGGGGAATGACAGGTATGGAATTTTCTAAAAATGTGTTACAGCTTAGACAAGAGATGCCAATCATATTATGCACTGGATATAGTGAAAAATTTTCAGAACAAGATGTAATTTCACTGGGCGTTCAGAAATATATTCAAAAACCCATTTCAAATAATGAACTTGCAGGTTTTATCCGGGAAATATTGGATTAAAATTAAAAAAATCTATTCAACAATAATGTAGGGTTCAAGTGTGGCTCGTTTTTTATAGTCAACAAGAGCAAGTGGCTTGTAATTCCTTCTCTCTTGAACTTTTTTGAGGACACTTATGTGTACTTTAGGGTAATAATATTCTGATACAGTGGCAACCCTTCGCTCCTTTGGTCCAAAATAGAATTTATAGGAATCATGGATTTTTTTTGTATGGTCAGGCTGGAAAATATAACCATGGCCATCTATTATTTTTAATCCATGATTTTTTACAGCTTTGTCTATCATCCACTTAAAGGCTATATCAGAAAGGTGCCTCTCTTCATATCCCCCACCAATATCAGAATGTACTCCTGAAAACCAGACTTGTTCAACAACCTGATTGTCATGCGGTTTTGTTATATCCCACAGGGTTGGCTGGAATATCTGCCTCTGCTCATCTATGGCCAAAGCATGATAGGCAGCCTTAATTTCTCTATTTATTTTTGTGTCATGAAATTGCAAAAACCGATCGGAAAATATTTTTAAAAATCCAATGGGAATACCAAGCGCGCCAACAGTATCCCACACTCCAATCATTTCTACAGGGCATGGAATATTATTATCTTTAAATTCTTTGCGCTCCTGATGATCTCCCTCTCTATATATTGTAAAAGCTTTTTCAATGGATTTTTCATTTAAACTGCTTTTTTTGATCAGGCCGCAGCTATAAATAAATCCGGCAAGTGATCTTGCAGTATATGCCCCTCGGCTGAACCCAAATATAAAGACTTTATCGCCCGGGTTATACACTCTTGAGACTTCAAAATAGGCTTCACGAATATTTTTTGACAGTCCCCGGCCTGATATCCCCCCTCTGATTTTGTTATACCAGTGTGACCCAACACCTTGATCGTAATAGGTTACTTGAGTGGACTTATCATTCACGCAGATATCAAATAAGTTTTTGACATTGGTTTCACAGCTAACATCATCTTCTGGTCTATCAGGTCTGTTCCAGGTGCCATCAAGACAGATTACAATATTTTTTTTCATTTTATCCCCCTAAAAATTAATAAGTATGTATAATTAGCTTGCCATGGCCTGTCTGAGCTTATATGAAAGAATAGCTGACCATCTTAATTTTTTCATGCCTTGGTTCCTGCCCTGCAGGGTTTTGTGTGGTAGACAACCAGATCCGCCACATGGCGGTTAGTAAATTGATATTTGATGTTGTTAAGTTTCCTGTGTTTAAGGATAACTTTTAATAAGTTAAGAGCAGTATTCATGTCAAGTGAAAAATTTTTATGATTAATGCGGGACAATATAAAATGAGCAATAAATTGAATATACTGTTTCTTTGTACTGGCAACTCATGTAGAAGCCAGATGGCTGAAGGCTGGGCAAGACATTTAAAAAATGATCATATTGATGTCAGGTCGGCCGGCATTGAAACCCATGGAGTCAACCCATATGCTGTTTTTGTTATGGCTGAAGCAGGAGTGGATATATCACACCATAAATCCAGACATGTTGATAAGTTTACAAATAAGAAATTTGATTATGTAATCACGGTATGCGGGCATGCACATGAGACATGTCCAAGGTTTCCCAAAAAGGCAAAAATTATCCATATACCCTTTGATGACCCGCCCATGCTGGCAGCAAAATTTAATAATAAAGAAGATAAACTTGACTGTTACAGGCAGGTTCGAGATGAAATAAGAGTTTTTGTTAGAACCCTGCCTGAAAGTCTTTTTAAGTTTGATTTGTTTGTAAAGTGTTTCTTATAAATTTGGGAGAATATAATGGAAATAAAAATTAATTATTGTTCTGTGTGAAATTATAAACCAAGAGCTGCCGGGCTGGCAGAAAAGATACAAAAGGAAGTGGGTGTTGTGTCACAGTTAATTCCAGGTTCTAAAGGTATTTATGATATTATTGTGGATGGCAATACTATCTATTCCAAACAGAAGACAAAACGATTTCCTGATAATGATGAGATCATTAAATTATTAAAAAAATAAGATGATTGTTTACTCTTTGTCATTCTCGTTATGTGCCTGAAACCAAAAAAGGCTGCTTTAAAAAGCAGCCTTTTTTGGAAAAGGAAAAAAAGATGAAAAAATTAATCTTTATTATATTAATTATGTAAGATTAAATAGCAATTAACATGCCATGGTTTTAAGATTTTTCCAAAAAAAATATAACACATTTATTTTATAGACTATTTCAATTTTTTCCTTTTTTAGAGTTAGAAAAATTGATTTATTTTTTGTCTCATGGCTTGATAAAAGTTCAAAATTTTGAACTGAAAATTTTATTATGTCATTATAAAATTTATAACAGACTGAAAATAAACAAAAATATGTGGATATGATTGTGTTCAGAAAAATAAACCCACAGATAAAAACCCTATGGCAGGTATCTGCGGGTTTAAAAGATTAATATCTGTAAAGATCAGTTTTATAGGGGCCATTAACAGGAATGCCAAGATAATCAGACTGCTCCTGGGTCAGTTTTGTCAGGCTTACTGAAAGATTTTTTAAGTGATACCTTGCCACCTCTTCATCAAGTTCCTTGGGCAAAGTATAAACTTTGTTCTCAAGCTCTTCGTGGGCAAGTTTAATCTGTGCAAGGGTTTGATTGGAAAAACTGTTACTCATGACAAAACTCGGGTGTCCTGTGGCACAACCAAGGTTTACAAGTCTTCCTTCTGCAAGCACAATGACAGACCTGCCAGACGCAAGTGTCCATTTGTCCACCTGGGGTTTAATATTTGTTTTAACAGCCTTTGGATTATCATCAAGATAACTCATCTCGATTTCATTATCAAAATGTCCAATATTGCATATAATGGCTTCATCCTTCATTTTATCAATGTGCTCGCCTTTTATAACATGGTAATTGCCAGTTGCAGTTACAAAAATATCTCCCTGGGAAGCAGCTTCTTCCATTGTCACGACCTTATAGCCTTCCATGGCTGCCTGGAGTGCACAGATGGGGTCAATTTCAGTGACCCAGACAATGGCACCATATCCTCGCATTGATGCGGCACAACCCTTGCCAACATCACCATAGCCTGCCACAATAACAGTTTTACCTGCTATCATAATATCGGTTGCCCTCTTAATTCCATCTGCCAGGGATTCCCGGCAGCCATAGAGATTGTCGAATTTTGATTTTGTTACAGAATCATTGACATTAATGGCAGGAAAAAGAAGCTCTTTTTTTTCAGCAAGCTGATACAATCTGTGAACACCTGTGGTTGTCTCTTCTGAGACACCTTTGATTTTTTTTGCAATATTAGTCCATTTTTCAGGATCATTGAACTGGCTTATTCTCATTCGATCCATAAGACATTTCTCATCTATGGATCCAGATTTCTCATCAAGCAGAGAAGGTTTTTTTTCAACTTTTACTCCCTGGTGTACATAAAGGGTTGCATCACCTCCATCATCAACAATAAGATCAGGACCTGAACCGTCGGGCCATAATAGTGCCTGTTCAGTGCACCACCAGAATTCTTCAAGGGTTTCACCTTTCCAGGCAAAAACCGCTGCAGAACCCTTTTTTGCTATGGCTGCTGCTGCATGGTCCTGGGTGGAAAAAATATTACACGAAGCCCAGCGTATATCAGCTCCAAGTTCAAAAAGAGTGTCAATGAGCATGGCAGTTTGAATGGTCATGTGAAGACTGCCCATTATTTTTAAACCTTTAAAAGGTTTTTCGTTGCCATATTTTTTCCTGATAGCCATTAGTCCAGGCATCTCTTTTTCCGAAAGCTGCATATCTTTGTCACCCTCCTGTGCAAGGGTTATATCTTTAACTTTGTATTTTAAACTCAGATCAAGATCTATATACGATGGATCTTTTTTTGTTGATGACATTTAAAACTCCTTAATATTTTAGTTGTTAGACATATCAAAATATATTGATATGTTGATTTTTGATAAGATACAGATAATCACGCTAAATGTCAATAAAAAAGCTGCCTGAACTTCAAAGTATTAAATTCAGACAGCTTCTCTTTAACAGAGGTAATAAAACCCCAATTTTTTATTTAAATAAGATCCTTATATACCAGCCAGCTCCTTTATTTGATCTGCCTTGTCTGTTCTTTCCCAGTAAAAATCCGGATCATTTCTTCCAAAATGCCCATAGGCTGATGTCTTTCTATAAATGGGTCTGAGAAGGTCAAGGGTTTCAATGATTGCAGCAGGCCTTAGGTCAAACACCTGTTTAACAATATCAACAGCCTTTGATTCCGTAATTTTCCCTGTCCCCATAAACTCAACAAGAAGAGATACTGGCTGTGCAACACCTATAGCATAGGCAACCTGAACCTCACATTTATCTGCAATCCCTGATGCAACCAGATTCTTTGCAATATATCTTCCCATGTACGATGCGCTTCTATCCACTTTTGATGGGTCTTTTCCGGAAAAGCAACCACCGCCATGGCTGCCCTGTCCACCATAGGTGTCAACTATAATCTTTCTTCCTGTAACACCGCAATCTCCCATGGGGCCACCCACAACAAACCTTCCTGTGGGATTAATAAAAAATTTTGTATCGCCGTCCATCATCTCTTCAGGAATGACTTTTTTTATGACTTCTTTAATAATAGCAGCCTTTAGATCATCATATGATACATCTGGAGAATGCTGTGTTGATACAACTACAGTATCCACTCTTTTTGGTTTTCCATCAACATATTCAATTGTAACCTGGGATTTTCCATCGGGCCGTAGAAAATCAAGGGCACCATTTTTTCTTACCTGGGTCAGACGTCTGGTCAGATTGTGGGCATAAATAATGGGCATGGGCATAAGCTCTGGAGTTTCATTGCTTGCAAACCCGAACATAATGCCCTGGTCTCCTGCTCCCTGCTCTTTATAAAGCCCTTCTCCCTCATCTACCCCCTGGGCAATATCAACGGACTGCTGATCAATACTTGTGACAACAGAGCATGTCTGCCAGTCAAAACCCATGTTTGAAGAGTTATATCCAATATCTTTGATTGTATTTCTTACCACTTCAGGAATATCCACATAGCAATTAGTTGTAATTTCCCCTGCCACCATTGCAAGGCCAGTTGTTACCAGAGTCTCGCATGCAACTCTGCATTTTTTGTCCTGTGCCATGATAGCATCAAGGATTGCATCTGATATTGCATCGGCAACTTTATCAGGGTGGCCCTCTGTTACTGATTCAGATGTGAAAAGTGTAGATTTTTTTTCTGACATTATAAACTCCTTTGATATTCTGGATGTATTTTGGATTAATCAAATAATCTGTTTTTCATTGTTATACTTAATAGATTGTTCTTCTCTTTTTGTCAATAACCACCTTGTTTGATTGCCATATTTATTGTCCACAAAAAAGTAAATAAAAGTATCCCTTAAAAAAGGATAATCAGCTTGACAATTTCAGTACAGTTTTTATGATTGAATCTTATTGTAACATTAAAATTATGTCTGGAGACAATATGCAAAAAAATAATAACACCAGGATTACAGGAATCGGTTCTGCCCTTGTTGATATTTTGATTAATGAGTCTGATGGGTTTTTAACTGCACTTGGGAAAGAAAAAGGCGGCATGACGCTTGTGGATGACAAAGAGATTCAAAATATTTTATCTCAATCTCAAGGGAAAAGTATTGTTGTTCCAGGTGGTGCTGCATGCAATACCATTGTCGGCATTGCAAATCTTGGTGGAGATGCAAGATTTATCGGTAAAAGAGGAGACGATGCCTTTGGTGCTGATTTTGAGCAGACCCTTGTTAAAAGCAGTGTTGAACCTCTTATTTCAACCTGTGATCTGCCCACAGGTAAAGTCTTATCAATTATCACGCCTGATGCCCAGCGTTCCATGTTTACATTTCTTGGGGCATCCACACAACTTGATCCTGAATCCATCACACCTGATATGTTTAAAGAGACTGCCATAGCAATGATTGAGGGATATCTGTTATTTAATAAAGAATTAATGATGGCTTCCTTAAAGGCTGCCAAAACTGCCGGCTCTCTTATTGCTCTTGATCTTGCAAGCTTTGAGGTAGTCAATGCCTCCAGGGATATTCTTGATGATATCATAAAAGATTATGTTGATATTCTCATTGCCAATGAAGATGA
>JAOZRI010000259.1 GCA_029940235.1 Desulfobacula sp.
GGAACAAAAAGAGCCTGGATTGTCCATGGCCATGACGGCATGGATGAAATAAGTATCTGTGATAATACAAGAGTGTCTGAATTAAATGACGGGCTTATCAGAACCTTTGATCTTGATCCAACAAATTTTTTTGATGGTTATGCTGATCCAAATTCCCTAAAAGGTGGCGAAAAAGAAAAAAATGCAGCCATAATTAAATCTGTTCTTAATGGAGAAAAAGGTCCAAAAAGAGACATTGTTCTCATAAATTCCGGAGCAGCTCTTATGATTGCAGGCAAGGCAGACTCCCTTGCCAATGGCATTGAAAAAGCCCAAGAATCAATTGATTCTAAAAAAGCCATTGGAAAACTTGAAGAGCTTATACAATTTACCAGGGAGAATGGATAAAATGTCTGTAAAAGGATTTTTAAAAAAAATTAAGGAGATCAAACAAGAGGAAATCAAAGAAAAACTTAAGACAAGTTCTTATAAAGCCCTGCAAGACAAGGCTGAAGCCTCTCAAGTGAATAAAGATTTTAAAAACGCTCTTAAAAAATTCAATGCCAGAAAAAAACCTGGAATCATAGCTGAAATTAAAAAGGCATCTCCATCAAAGGGAAATATCAAACTTGATATTGATGCTGGAGTTTATGCCAGGAAGTATGAACAGGCAGGAGCCTGCGCCGTGTCTGTACTTACAGAACAGTTTTATTTTAAGGGAAGCATAAACGATCTTGCTGCTGCATCAAAAAGTGTGAGTATTCCAGTTTTAAGAAAAGATTTTATTATATCATCTTTTCAAATTTATGAAGCAAAAGCTCTTGGAGCAAGCTCTATCCTGTTGATCAACAAACTTTTGGAAAAGAGACAACTTAAGAGCTATATAGATCTTGCAAGACAACTTAAGATGGAGCCTCTTGTTGAAATCCACTCGGAATGGGAGATTAAATCTGCCCTGACTGCCGGAGCAAAAATTATTGGAATAAATAACAGAAATCTTGAGACCCTTGAGACCGATCTTGAAATCTCAAAAAGAGTGGCACCTTTATTACCAGAGGATATTATTCCGGTTGAGGCAAGCGGTATTTCATCCCCCATTGATATAAGAAAAGGCATGGAGTTAAACATTTATAATTTTCTTGTGGGAGAGAGCATTGTAAGGGCAGAAAATCCTGAAGATTTTATTAAAAATCTTATCAATGCGTAATTTAACAACCTGTCAAAACAGGGCTCAAAATATGGATCAAACATTTATTAAAATATGCGGACTGACAAATCCCCATGAAGCAAAAGAGTGTATAAAACTTGGCGCCCATGCCATTGGAATTGTATTTTTTAAAAAAAGTCCGAGAAATATGCGCCGTGAGGATGCAAAAGAGCTTTGTTCTGCCCTTCCTGACAACATAATCACCACAGGAGTTTTTGTGGATGAAACCTATGATTTTATCATGAAAACTGCAACTGCATGTAATCTTAAAGCTGTACAGCTGCATGGAGACGAATCACCTGACCTTGTCAAGAAGATTGCAGATCATGGAATAAAAGTAATCAAGGCTCTGTTTAAAAAAAAAGAACCTTTAACAGATAAAATAAGTCTTTATGAAGACGTATGGGCATATCTTGTGGAAAAAGGCCAAGAAGATCTACCTGGAGGGACTGCCGAAAAATGGGACTGGAATCTTGATGCTGAAATCAGTTCAAACCGGAGAATAATAATTGCAGGCGGGCTTGAACCAAAGGATGTTGCAAGAGCAATTTCAACATCAGATGCATTTGGTGTCGATGTAAGCTCAGGGGTGGAATCATCTTCAGGAATAAAAGACCTTAATAAAGTAAAAGAGTTTATTCAAAAAGTAAAAGCAACCTGATTATTAAATATAAGGAAAATATTGATGAACAAATTTTATAAACAACCAGATATAAATGGCCATTTTGGGCAATATGGCGGACGTTATATCGGAGAAACACTTATGCCCGCAGTTATCGAACTTGAACAAGCTTTTGAAAACCATGGGAAAACCAAAGAATTTATTAATGAACTTGGCTGGCTTTATAAACATTATGCAGGCCGCCCCACTCCACTGTTTTTTGCAAAAAATCTTACAAAGATGTGCAATGGAGCAAAAATATATCTTAAAAGGGAGGATCTTGCCCATACAGGGGCTCACAAAATCAACAATACTCTTGGCCAGGCTTTGCTGGCAAAATTTATGGGCAAAAAAAAGCTTATTGCAGAGACAGGGGCAGGTCAGCATGGTGTTGCAACAGCCACGGCTGCTGCCTTGTTTAATATGGAGTGTTCAATTTACATGGGAACAATGGATATTGAACGGCAGGCCCCAAATGTTAAACGGATCAGGCTTCTTGGGGCAAAGGTTATTGGTGTTGATTCAGGAACAGGAACACTTAAGGATGCCATGAATGAGGCTCTTCGCCAATGGACAGCAAGAGTTGAAGATACATTCTATATAATAGGGTCTGTGGCAGGACCCCATCCCTATCCTGTCATGGTAAGAGAATTCCAGAAAATAATTGGAATAGAAGCAAAAGAACAGATCATGGAATTTGAAGGCAGGCTTCCCGATCTTCTTGTGGCCTGTGTTGGAGGAGGAAGTAATGCCATGGGGCTGTTTTACCCTTTTCTAAAAGACAAGGTCGAAATGAAGGGGGCAGAAGCTGCGGGAATTGGCATGGAGACAAAACTTCATGCTGCAACCCTTAACAAGGGGAAAAGAGGAGTTCTTCATGGTTCCAAATCATATATTCTCCAGGACAGGGCAGGCCAGATCATGGAAGCCCACTCAATTTCAGCAGGACTTGATTATCCAGGTGTTGGACCGGAACATGCATTTTTAAAGGATATAAAAAGAGCCAGTTATCATGGTGTGAAAGACGACCAGGCCATCAAAGCTTTTAAAACACTTTGCAGGCAGGAAGGCATAATACCGGCTTTGGAAAGCTCCCACGCCCTCTATCTTGGCATGGAAGAAGCCTGTAAAATGGACAAATCACAAATAGTAATAATCAATTTATCAGGAAGAGGTGACAAAGATCTGGAGCAGATAACGGGAGGTCATGCGTAACATGAATAGAATAGAACAAAAATTCAATAGTTTGCAGAAAAAAAATGAAAAAGCATTAATAGGTTTTGTTACAGCAGGTGACCCTGATTTGAAAAGATCCATGGAAATCATAGACACCATGATAGATTCAGGCATTGATATTCTCGAACTTGGGGTTCCTTTTTCAGATCCTTCAGCTGATGGTCCTGTGATTGAGCAAGCTTGTAAAAGAGCTCTGGCAAACAATGTGACCCTTGAAAATGTGCTGGATATGGCAGGCAAAATAAGAAAAAAAACTCAAATTCCCATAATTATTTTCACCTATTATAATCCTGTTTTTGCAATGGGTGTTGAAAATTTTTGCCACAAAGCGCTTGAAAATGGGGCTGACGGAGTATTGATTGTGGATCTGCCCTTTGAAGAATCAGATGAAATCTTAAGGTTCAAAGAGACAGAAAAACTTTGCCTTATAAGACTGATTGCACCCTTGACACCATACAAGCGTATGAAAATGATAGCCAAAACTGCTTCAGGTTTTATTTATCTTATATCTAAAACAGGAATTACAGGAAGCAGTGGATTTGATGCAAAACAAACCAGCCAGATTGCCAAAAACTTAAAATCTGCCACAAACCTTTCCATATGTACAGGCTTTGGAATCTCAACCCCGGATCATGTAAAAGAAGTTGCAGCCTTTTCAGATGGAGTTGTTATAGGAAGTGCCTTTGTAAAAATTATTGAAGACAACCTTGAAAACCCAGAACTCCTTGAACTTTTAAAACATGCAACAATTAATTTTAAAAGGGCAACCAAAATGGACTGATACGTCATTCTG
>JAOZRI010000260.1 GCA_029940235.1 Desulfobacula sp.
AGAGAAAGCCATGATCATGCTCAACAACTGGTATTTCTGGCAGGAAAGACTTGAACGGATGGTTTTAAGTGGAGATTCTCCATGGTTTGATAACATGGAAACAACCGATAAAAAAGAGACTCTTGAAGATCTGTTTCACCTTGCTGCTTTAAATGCAAAGGCTTTTCTTGTACCAAAATTCGGGAGTGATCCTTTAAAATGGCAGTGGGGTAAAATTCATACCCTTGAGCTTGTGAACCCCATCAGAAGAAAAGGTCCTGGCAAAACATGGCTTGGTTCAGGCCCCATGCCCATGGGAGGATCAGGAGAGACCATTTACAGGGGGTGGTATGATTACGACAAACCTTTTGAAGTCACCCATTGTGCCGCCCTTCGAATGGTTGTTGATTTTTCAGACAAAGAAAAAGTAGCTGCAGTACTGCCAGGCGGTGTCAGTGGAAGAACATTTAACCCCCATCAAAAAGATCAGATAGATGCTTACATGTCAGGAGAAAAAATGTTCTGGTGGTTCAGTGACAAAGCTATTGATGAACATGCAAAATCAAAACTTGTATTAAAACCCTGACACAGGTTTAAACTCAATTTTCATGACTACTGTCTGCAGACATAAAACTGATATTAACACACAAGAGGCTTCCGACCCTGTTTCAAAGGAAGAAGAGGTTGTAATATGCCGTGTATGCAACAATGTTGTAACCAGACCTTTTCATCAGACCATGGTTAATAATGCCTTTTCACATGCCTTTGCCAATCCCCATGGACACGTATTTGAAATTGGCTGCTTTATCAAAGCTGAAGGGTGTGTTTCTGTCTTAGACTCCTCATCTGAGTTTACATGGTTTTCAGGATATTCCTGGAAAATCGGGGTATGCACTAACTGTGCTGCCCATCTGGGATGGGTGTTTTCACTGGATAACCCAGCTTCTGACAGTCTAAAGCATTTTTATGCTCTTATTCTTGACAGGCTTATTTTTTCATAAAACCTTACGAAATGAGAATACGGACACACAAATTTCTTCTTTAAAAGCGCATCTAAATTTATAAAATAATGATTGACATTGGATAATTGTATACAGTATACAATTATTAATATTTATAATACAATTCACCAATTTATATATTGATAGAATAGGCACAAGATAAGGATACATATAATGGCTGTAAAAACACACACTGAAGAGCTTGAAAGATTAAAAGACCTTCAACAGAAAGCAATCATGGGGGGTGGTGAAAAAGCACTAGAACGCCACCATTCAAGGGGGAAACTGACTGCAAGAGAACGTCTTGACCTCTTATTTGATAAAGGCAGTTTTGTGGAACTCAATGATCTTGCCCAGAGCCAGTGTGTGGATTTTGGCATGGATAAAAGAAAAGTTCCAGGAGATGGTGTTGTCACAGGATTTGGAACTGTTGACGGCAGGACAATGTTTGCCTATGCACAGGATGCAACAGTTCTTGGTGGATCAGTGGGAACAATCCATGGTCAGAAAATATGCAGAATTATGGATGAGGCTTTAAAAGTCAAAGCACCTTTAATATGTTTGAATGATTCCGGCGGAGGAAGACTCCATGAAGGTTTTTTTGCCTCCAAGGGTGTTGCCGGGATGTTTTTGCGCAATACTGCAGCTTCCGGGGTTATCCCGCAGATTTCCTGCATCATGGGGCCTTGTGCCGGCGTGTCTGTATATTCACCTGCTTTGACAGATTTTATAATCATGGTGGAAAAACAAAGCCAGATGGTCATTACCGGTCCCAAAATTATTCACGATGTAACAGGTGAAACTGTAACCCTTGAGGAACTTGGCGGCACTGATGTTCACAGCCGTGTTACGGGCCAGGCCCATTTTGTTACAAAAACAGATCAAGAGAGCATAAAACTTATACGACACCTTTTGGGCTTTCTGCCATCCAATCATGATGAACAGCCACCTTCATATACTTGTAATGATGACCCAGAAAGAAAAAATACCAATCTGACTGATATTGTACCGGCAGAATTTAAAAGAGCCTATGACATGCATGAAGTTATTGCTGAGATTGTGGATAATAAGGAATATCTCGAAGTTCTGCCTGAATTTGCACCCAATATTATTACAGCTCTTGCACGCATGGACGGATCCAGTGTTGGAATCGTTGCAAACCAGCCATCCATCAAGGCAGGATGCCTGGATTTTAACTCTTCTGACAAGGCAGCAAGATTTATAAGGTTCTGTGACTGTTTTAACATCCCCCTTGTAAATCTTGTGGATGTTCCCGGCTATTTTCCCGGAGTTGACCAGGAGCGGGCAGGGATTATCCGGCATGGAGCAAAAATGCTCTATGCATATGCCGAAGCTACTGTACCTAAAATTACCCTTGCCTTGAGAAAAGAATATGGTGGGGCAGTCATGGCAATGTGCTCTGCTGGAATGGCTGTGGATCTTATGCTTGCATGGCCTGTGGCACAACTTGTTGTCTTAGATACTGCTGCTGCCATCAATATTATTTACAGGAAAGAAATCCAGGCCGCAGATGATCCTGAAGAGTTCAAAAGACAGAGAATCAAAGAGTATGACCATAAATATTCAAATCCATTCCATGCTGCATCTAATATGCTGGTGGACAGGATTATTGAACCTGCTGATACACGAGCACAGATCATAAAGGGCTTAAAAATGTTGAAAAACAAAAAACGACCTGAGCCTTTCAGAAAACATGGTAATATCCCCATGTAACTGCCACGGTTGGTCTAAAATGGGTATTGCTAACAAATTAAAAAAGACTTTCATACAGATAGAAAACAAGTTGTGCATATAATAAATCAAGGAGACTTATAAATGGATTTTTTACTGACAAAGGAACAACAGTTTATTCAAAAAGCTGCCAGGGAATTTGCCCTTGGAGAGTTGGCACCTGTTGGCCGCGAATTTGATTTAAATGAAACCTATCCAGAAAATATTGTCAAAAAAGCAAGAGAGCTTGATCTTATCGGGCTTTTTATTCCTGAAAAATTCGGAGGCCCGGGCCTGGGATACCTTGAACAGGCCATGGTCATGGAAGAATTCTGGAAAGTTGACCCAGGTATCAGCCAGCAGCTTTGCTCTTTAACCTTTGGAGCTGAAGAATTTATCCTTTTTGGCACAGATGAACAGGGGAAAAAATGGCTTGAACCTATCTTTACAGGTGATGCAGTCATGGGATTTGCCATAACAGAACCCGATGCAGGATCTGACACCCTTGCAGTTTCCACAACAGCGGTAAAAGACGGCAATGAATGGGTTATTAATGGCTCAAAAGTCATGATAGGAAATGGAACAAAGGGAACATTCATGCTGGTTTTTGCCTTAACCAACCCGGAAGCACCCCGCTCTAAACAGCACAGTATATTTATCGTAGAAACAGATAGACAAGGTTATAAAGCAGAACCCATGCACGGCAAAATGGGATTGAGATGCTCGGACACAGCTGCCATTTATCTTACTGATGTCCGCATACCTGAAGAAAACCTGCTTGGCAAGGAAGGAAACGGATTTCACCAACTCATGGCTTTTTTTGACAGAAGCCGTGCATATGTCAGTGCCCATGGAGTTGGTCTTGCCCAGGGAGCTCTGGACATGGCTGTAAAACATATCAGAGATAGAAAACAATTTGGAAAACCAATCGGCAGTTTCCAGGGAGTTCAGTTTAAAATTGCTGACATGGCTGTCAAGGTAGAGCTTGCCCGAAATATAATGTACAAGGCTGCATGGCTGCTTGACAATAATACACCCGACACCCATGTGACTGCCATGGCAAAAATGTATGCTGCCCGTATTGCAGTTGAAGTAGTTGATGAGTCTCTACAGCTCCACGGCGGATATGGTTATTTTGACGATTATGATATTGAACGTTTTTACA
>JAOZRI010000261.1 GCA_029940235.1 Desulfobacula sp.
AATTTCAAGGTCAGTAATAAGCCTTGACAGGTAGGTTCTTTGAATTTTTAAGATTTTTGCAGCATGGGTGCGGTTTCCCTGGACAGATTCAAGGGTTTGGATAACCAATTGTTTTTTAAATTGCAGAACAGCTCTTTTTAAATCCTGTTCCTGAAATGATTCAGGGTCTTTTCTATTGACTGCAAAGGGAAGGTCTTCAGGCGATATCAATGGGCCGTCACACATGATCACTGCACGTTCAACAGCATTTTTAAGTTCCCGGATATTACCTGGCCAGGAGTAGGATTTTAAAACATTTAATGTTTTTTGAGAAAATTGAAGCTCAGGTCTTGCCTGCTCTTTTTTAAATTGTTCAAGAAAATAGTTGCCAAGCAGTAAAATATCAGTTCTGCGTTTTATTAAGGAAGGGATCTTAATCTGCACCACATTTAAACGATAATAGAGATCTTCTCGAAATTCTTTATTTTCAACTTCTTTTTCAATGTCCCTGTTTGTTGCTGAAATTACCCTTACATCAACGTGAATATTTTTACTGCCCCCAACCCTGCAGTAAACACCTTCTTGTAAAACCCTTAAAAGCCTGGTTTGCATATTAAGGCTCATCTCCCCTATTTCATCAAGGAACAGAGTGCTGTTATCAGCAAGTTCAAACTTTCCCTTTTTTAAAGCAACTGCTCCGGTAAAAGCTCCTTTTTCATGTCCGAACAATTCATCTTCCAGCAGGGTTTCAGTTAAGGCTCCACAGTTTAAAACCACAAGGGGGAGCTCTTTTCTTGAACTCTGGTCATGGATCATTTTTGCCATAAGCTCTTTTCCTGTGCCGCTTTCTCCAAGAATCAACACACTTGCATTTGTATCTGCCACCTTAAGACCGTCGGAAATTGCTTTTTTTACTCCAGGGCTGTTACCAACAATTTTATGCATTTTTGCAACTTGATCAGTCTTTTTTTTATTTTGACGATTTGCTTGTGTAATTTTCCTGGTATTATGAATCGCCTCGGAACATACATTAGCAAAAACATTTAAAATCTCCAGGTCACTGTTATCAAAGGGTTGCCCATCAATCTTATCAATAATTTGAAGCACGCCAATTATGTCAGTATCAATTTTTAAAGGAGAACATGCAATGGATTGAGTTTTAAATTCAATATCATCGCTTATGGATTTATACCAGCGCTTATCCTTTGTAACATCCTTTACAAGCAGAGGCTCGCCGGTTTTGGCAACATGTCCTGCAATGCCCTGACCAATTTTAAGTTCATGCTTTTTGACTTCATGCCTTTTGGGCCCTGTGGTGACTTCAAATTTTAGAGTCTGACCATCTTTATCAACAAGGAGCAGAGAGCTTGCCCTTGCCTGCATCATCCTTGCTGCTGTATCAACAATAAGTCCTGGCAGCTGCTCAGCGTCCTGGACACATGAAACCCATGCAGATATATCATTTAAATATTGTAAAGGTGTATTGGAATGCATACAGTAAATATATAATTATCAGGGGGAATAATCAATCTCTTTATTTGAATCATTAAATATTTGCCAATACCTTTCAGAAAATTTTAATTGTTGAGTTTTATCACCATTGATCGTGGTGATATGATATGTTATGGTAAAAAGCAGGTATTCATTTAATCACTTTTTTCAGGAGGTTGCCATGCAAATAGCAATGACTTTTAAGAACATTGACTCATCAGATTCTCTAAAATCCCAAATCCATGAAAAATTCGATAGACTGGACAAAATGCTTGATAGCCCGGCTGAAGCACATATTGTTTTATCCGTTGAAAAATTACGCAATATCATTGAAATAAATTTAAGTTGCGATAAGATAAAAATTCATATGAAAGAAGAAACTGAGAATAACATGTATGCAGCCATTGATGGACTTTCCGATAAGGTTAAACATCAAATAAGAAAGTACAAAGATAAACAACGGCGGCATCTGGCAGGAGATAAACAGAGCATTAAAACCAATGCCATTGAATTAGAAGCACTTCCAAAAAATAGTGGTTCCCCGGCCTCAACTTAATGTTGATAATATTATTTTAACTTCCCAATAGTTTTTTAAAATAATGCATGGCATAGGAAAGGCTGCGATCATTGGGGCAACCCCCTTTTGCATTGGAATGGCTTGCCACAAATGGGAATTTTGTAATCGAGGCAGTATCAGAAAAAGTCTTGTCAGAATCTGTAGAATCCAGGTTTTCGGCAATAATATTTTTATGGTATCACAGCGCATATCAATGAATTTCATATTCTGAATTCTTTGATTTAAGTGTTATAATTTGGGCTTGGAACCTTGGCTGTCAAATCAAGATCATAACAACTCTGCACAATTTGTTTTGACCTTGCTTTTTATCAATTTATTCAACTATGCAGCATTGGATATGATCCAATATAATTAAATCTGAAAAAAAGGAAATTTCATTGACATACACCTCCTCTTGGTAGCATGATAGAACTCATTGAATTGGCGGTATTTAAGTTTTATTTTATTATTATAATGGTGTAATTGATTTTTGAGACCATAAAATGGAAATATTTTATGGTCTTATATAAAGGAGGAAAAAATGCCTGAACGTATAATTATTATTGGAGCTGTGGCCCTGGGCCCTAAAGTTGCGTGCCGTTTGAGACGTTTAAACCCAGAAGCTCAGATTACCATTATTGACAAAGATTCCCTTATATCCTACGGAGGATGCGGCATACCTTATTATATTGGTGGAGATATTGCTGACCTTGAGGGCCTTTACTCAACATTTGCCCATGCAATCAGGGATGCGAAATTTTTTAGCACTGACAAGGGTGTTGATATGCTGACCGGAGTTGAAGCACTCTCCATAAATCGAAAAGCAAAAAAACTTCTGGTACGTCACTTAAGTGAAAATAGAGAAGAAGAGCTTGAATATGATAAACTTGTTATTGCCACAGGAGCAACGCCTGTTAAGCCGCCTTTCCCGGGTGTTGACCTTGCTGGAGTTCATGTTATTTCAAATTTGCACCAGGCAAAGATGATAAAAACAAAGATAGCAGATGGCAAAGTCGGGAATGCTGTTGTAATTGGAGCAGGTGCAATTGGTATTGAGATGGCTGAGGCACTGACTGATCTGTGGGGAGTTGAAACCACACTAATTGAGATGGCTGATCATGTTTTGCCAACAGCTCTTGGGAAGAATATAGCAGCCATTGTTCACAAAGAGCTTAAGGAAAATGATGTCACTGTTCTGGCATCCCAAAGGGTGGTTCGTATAAACGGCGATGATGAAAACCAGGTCATTTCAGTTGAAACCACTAAAACAACAATACCATGTGATATGGTTGTGCTGGCTGCCGGTGTCAGGCCCAACTCTGAACTTGCCAAAGATGCAGGGCTTGCCATTGGAAGGAATTCAGGAATTGTGGTTGATCAATGCATGCAGACCACTGACCCTGATATCTATGCGGGAGGTGATTGTGTCGAGGTTCAAAATATTATTAACGGTCACTCTATTTTAATGCCTCTGGGTTCCATTGCCAACAGGCAGGGAAGAATAATTGCCACAAATCTAAATGGAGGATGTGAACACTTCAAAGGTGCTGTTGGAAGTTTTTGTATCAAGATTTTTGGTCTGGGAGTTGCCAAGGCAGGGCTGACATTGGAGCAGGCTCAACAATCAGGTTTTGATCCTGTCTATTGTGTTGTTGCCCAGTCTGACAGAGCTCATTTTTATCCAGGTTCAGACTTTATGTATATGAAACTTATTGCCGATAGAACAACCAGAAAGATTCTCGGGGTGGAAGCAGCCGGCCCCCAGGGTGATGCTGTTAAAGCAAGGGTTGATGCAGTGGCTCCTCTGTTTCAATATGGAGCAACTGTAAGTGATATATGTGCCCTTG
>JAOZRI010000262.1 GCA_029940235.1 Desulfobacula sp.
TTGCCGTTTTTTTTGATAAAAAGCAAGAATTTTTATCAAAAAGTTGAACTTGGAAACATCGAATTTAATTATTCCTGGGAGTCAATGATTCTTGCAAATATTAAAAAAGTTTAACAAATAATGAAGTAATTGTCCGTATTTTTTATAAAATTAATAAATAAGTATAAATATTTAAAATATATGTAAAACAATATTATATTCCTCCAAAGGAAAGCATAATGCCCACGATCAAGGTACGGTGAAAATCTTTTTTGTTTTTACTATCCAGCAAATTAATCATATTTTTGATATTCTGAGTTGATATAAGAAACTACGAATGAGATAATGGAAAAATGAAAAATAAGTCGAATTGTTTTTAAATTTGAATAATAAAAATCAGTAAGAGGATATTCAATGTCAAATAATAAAAATCAGCATAAAGTACTTGTGCTTTTGGGAAGTCCACGTAAAAACGGGAACAGTGCCCTTCTGGCAAGAGAAATAGCCGTCGGTGCTGAATCTGTGGGTGCAGTAGTAGAATCACTTTTTATTCAGGGGATGGACATAAAAGCCTGCCAAGCTTGTTGGAGCTGTCAAAAGCCGGACAGTGAAGGTTGCGTTATAAAAGATGATATGCAAGAAATTTTCCCTAAACTGATTGAAGCTGATTCCTGGGTGATTGCGACACCAGTGCATTGGTTTAATATGTCCACTCAAACCAAGCTTTGGTTGGATAGGTGTTTTGCCTTATCCAAATATGGAGACAACCCGTTCAATAAAAAAATTGGTATTGCCATCGCTTATGGTGATGCTGACCCATACGCATCTGGAGCTGTGAATGCTATTAGAAGTTTTCAGGATTCTTTTAGATACGTAGGTGCGGATATCACTGGTGTGGTTTATGGTAGTGCCTTGGAAAGAGGTGATATGGAGAAAAACGAAGCAGTATTGACAGCAGCTAAAAAGCTGGGAAAAAAACTTGCTGGTTAATCAATCAATGTTAGAATCGATATATTTGAGGATTCTGGCTTTTGAATAGACCCATCTTAAAAGGGATTGTTAATTCTCAAAAGAACGTCAGATGATCTAATAACGCTCAAGCCTCACCTTTGTAAGATGTCCTCGCAATACTATGGCAGAAAGAAAATTTGCAGGCTTTAATGTGAAATTCGATAATATGGAAAAATAAAAACCCAAATAGATTAAACGTATTTTCATTGGAGATAAAAAACATTCATTTAATTGAATGGTTACCTTTTAAATTTTAGGGATGTAGGCATACACCTTTAAAACGTTTCGCTAGGTAATTGCACAGCAATATAGGGTTATCAATAAACGTTTTGCCAGTGGAAAAACTTTTTTTTGTGCTATCTGGAATCTGGTTTGAATCATCTAACACCAGAACAGGACTGCCCTGATTTTTGATCTTTTTTTAATACAATAGAAACTTTTTGTCCTCCAGTCATTTGATATTTCCTTTTTTTAACACCCTGTTCAATAGTCTCTTCACCATTTTTTCCAGAAAAATAAAATCAATGAAAAAATGTAAAACTCTAAAGCATTCTGAGGCAGTAGTTGAAATAACAGTTTTCCGGTGGCAACTTGAACAGTAAGCAGAAGACCATCTCTTCCAAATAAATATAGTTTTTGTGAACACTATTTCAGATGGTTCAAAGGACCGGAGGGGGACCGGAAGATTTAACCAAAATTTCGTTTTAGAAGTGATTCAGCTATATCATTTTAAGATGTAATCCTTAATTTTTGAAGCTTTTCCGTGGCTTTTACAAAAATAATTTTACCATCTTTCCATACCGGAATTGACAAATCCAGTCTGGCTGCTTTTTCAGCGGCTTTTTTTGAGGCCCGGTGCATCGCATTCAGAGCCAGTTTTGAATATGATTCCTTATTCATGTTTTTCCTCCAAAACTTCAGGGATCTCTCCTGAATTATCAAAAGTAACCCAGGCATCGACCAGAGGCTTATAGTATCTCTGGAAATTTTCCCATCCCCGATGATACCTTCTTACAATAACATCTTCGGGCACATGATGTCCACCTTCGGCAACTCTTAACTGTACACGTTTAATTGCTATTTCTACGTCGGGAAGTTTCAAAAAATAAAGAATTATTTCATAACCCGCCTGTTTCCAACTTTTTATACGTTCAATATAGTTCAATCCGCTTAATGTTGTTTCAAATGCAAAGGATTCTTTATTGGAAACGATGGTATCCATCCTTTTTAAAAAAAGCTTTCCAGCCTCTAATGCAACACTTTCAGGTTTGAAAGGGGCGATTCCTCTGGCGATTAAATCAGCGTTTAGAAAATTCAAACATCCAGCTTCTTCAGGTAGAAAATTTTCGGCAAAGGTCGTTTTCCCTGCTCCGTTCGGCCCTGCAATAATGTAGCATTTCATTTTAATTTCCGACATTGTTTTCACCTGTAAAGTAGCGAATAAATTAAACACTGATTACATCATTATATATCTGTAAATAAAGTTAAAAACAAGATTTACCTGAATTTGTAAAATGAGAAGACAAGATCTTCCCTGCAAGAGTTGTCATAGTTTCTGTCTCTGTAATCAGGGGTAGCACTTGCAGTATCATACAAGATATTAGATTTTTTAATATAATTACTGCATTTAATTGATTTTATAATGATTTAGCTATATCTAATCGCTACAAAACAATTACCAAAACCTTAAACAAATCATATTGGAGCTATGAATCCGACACTTATAACAGTCTACAAGTCGGGTCTTATGGCAGGGGGACTGCAATAAATGGCATCAGTGATTTGGATATGGTTTTCAGCCTGCCATGGTCCGTATATGAACGGTTTGATGATTACGACACGAACGGACAGTCGGCTTTGTTGCAGGAGGTAAAAGGTATCATAAAAGCCACTTATAGCAGAACTGATATAAGGGGCGATGGGCAGGTCGTCGTTGTTTCTTTCAACAATCATGTTTTCGAGATTCTTCCAGCCTTTTTGAATGAAGATAATTCTTACACATATACTGATACCAAAAATGGCGGAAGCTGGAGGAATACAAAACCTCGGCAAGAAAAGGCAGAGATTTTTTTGAATATTTAAAAGATACAAATAAAGATCAAGAATATTGGCTGGCACCAGGTAGCCGTCAGCCGGTGTATAAAAAAGGGAATTTTATACCTAAAGCTAAAAAAGCATATAATAAATGCTTAGATGCAATTGAAAAAGAGGATCAAAGGACTGTAAACAAAATTTGGAGAGAGGTTTTTGGTACTCAATTCCCGCTTGAAGAACAGCTAACAAAATCACATGCTGCAAGTTTTACATATAATAATACTGAAGAATTTGTTGAAGATCATTATTTAGTGAATGTTAGGTATGATTTGGAAATTGATTGTCATGTGAAACAAAATGGATTCAGGACCATGCTGTTGTCGGCACTAATTGGGCGAGGTGTTTTTCTGAAATTCGGAAAAACATTAAGGTTCTTTGTGAGGAATTGTAATGTTCCAGAGCCATACATTATAAAATGGAAAATCAGAAATATTGGCTCTGTGGCAGAGAAAAGAGATATGATTAGAGGGCAGTTGTTACTTGATACTGGTGACAAAGCAAGAACAGAACATTCCCAATTTAATGGCCCCCACTACGTTGAATGCTATGTGATAAAAAATGGAATTTGTCTTGCACGGGATCGTATTGATGTTCCAATCAAAGAACCGGTAAAAGCGATTCAATAAACATTTCAACAAATCCCTATTGCGCAAAGCAAATATTTTCAGAGGACCGGAGGCGGACCGGAAAAACAAAAAAGGTTTTCAGACAATCTCTGAAAACCTTTGCTATCATGGTGATCCCACGGGGAATCGAACCCCGGTTTCCGGCGTGAGAGGCCAGCGTCC
>JAOZRI010000263.1 GCA_029940235.1 Desulfobacula sp.
ATAATAGAAGGGCGGACAACACCATCGCCAAAGTCTTTGATTTTTTTGAAATACAAAGTTTTAATTAACATTCCAGATGCTGCATAACACTCAATTTTATTTGGCAGCAGTTTTGTAGCATCAATGAACATGGTAACAGCCTCATATGCCACATTTTTACGTTTAGCCTTTAAATAAAGTGTGTATCCATTGTCTGTGGCCTCTATTTTCTCACAATTGTATTCAGCAGAGTAATCTAAGCGCATTATATCAGAGTTGTTGAAAATTCCCCCGGTCACAGATTGCAGACTTGTTATCCTGATGGGTTTTCCGACATTGGGAATATAGAGCCACATATTGTCTCCGATGCGCAGAGTGCTTCTACCCTTTTCACTGGCAGGGGAAAGAAAAACCGAAGCCATTTTTTCTTTGCCTTTTTTTACAGAATACATTACAAACTCTTTTTTTGTGCCATCGGGTTCAATATTTATCAGTTTTCTGTACATTTCAAAAGTTTCAGGATTTAAATTTCTATCCACCTGTTTTAGGATCTCATTTCCATCTAAGGCAAATGCTGTCATGGAAGAAAGCAGGCCAAACAGAATGATCATAAATATTTTTTTCATTTTTTCACCTGTAATTTAATTATCCGTTAAGTTAAACATGTCCCAAAGCATCAACCGGTTCCATCCTTGAAGCTTTATAGGCTGGCTGCAAACTGGCAAAAATTGAGATCAGGAGAACTATACACGATACCCATAAAAGTTCTGTAATATTAACAGAAGGGGACAATAATATATTATCCTGACTGCCAAAGGCAATACTAATTTTATAAATATTTAAAGCCCATATACCAGACAATCCAATGATGGAGCCTGCAATTGTACTCATAAGGCCCAGTAAAAATCCTTCTGTAATAAAAAGGCTCATGATTCTGCCCGGTGAAGTTCCAAGGGCTGACATGGTTCCAATTTCTCTGACACGCTCATAAACAGACATCATCATAACATTTAAAACACTGATTAATACAATGGCAATCATAATGACTTTCATCGCAATGGTCATGAGATCTATCATTTTTGCAATATTGGAAAATGGAGAAAGCTTTTTCCATGTATGTATTTCAAATGCTGGCTTTCCTTTTTTATTAATAAATTCGCTCAGTTTTAAAGAGAGATCTGCATATACTTTGTCAAGTTTGTTAAAATCATGTAATCGAATGGCCACCTCAATTATTTCGGGTTTGTCCATTCTTAAAAGCTCCCGTGCATCTTTTATATGCATATATCCCTCTTTGCCCTGGGGTCCTAACATGGCTTCAATAATGCCGGCAATTTTAAAGTTTAATCCGTTTACACTGCCGTCCTTGTTATTTGCAACCAGCACAATTGGGTCACCAATTTTAAGCTTCATTCCTTTGGCAAGTTTTTCTGGTATAATTACCTCACCCTGATTTAATAATATTCCGGCTTCTCTTTTTTGATCAAATTTCATTCGGTTTTTTACATCCGGGCACACCAGAATCTCTTTTTCAGGGCTTATGGCATTCAACCTGATATTTGTGGTGTCAGTGAAATTGCTTAACATAGCATTGAGTTTAATTCTTGGTGCCCAGGCTTTTACTTCGCTGTTACCTGCAAGCACCTGTTCAATTTTTTTGTATTTTTTTGTATCCAAGGTCAGATCTAACGGCATGGTATCAATTGAAGAGACATATCCTTTTTTATGGATCTGCATTTGAGCAAGGTTTGAATCAGTAATTTGCCCTATCATCATTGACTTAAAAGAGCCCACAAGGCCGGAGAACAAAATTACAAGGACAATACCAAAAGTAATTAAAAGTGAGGTTAACAAGGTTCTTCGTTTGTATCTTAAAAGATTGCGAAGCGCAATCTGAAATATTCGAATCATTTTTCTCTCCTTTTTGTCTATGAAAGTTTTCCGTCAACAAGTGTATATGTTATCTCTGCCTCGTCCATAATGCGTGGATCATGGGTGGAAAATATAAAAGTAGTGCTGAACTTGTCTTTCAGCTCCCGCATCAGGCGAATAATATTCAAAGAAGATGCCTTGTCAAGGTTTGCTGTTGGTTCATCTGCCATAACAAGTTTTGGTCTGGTTACCAAAGCTCTGGCAACGGCAACTCTCTGCTTCTGCCCGCCTGATAACTGATCCGGGAATTTATCTTTTTGATCAAGCATGCCAACTGATTCAAGAACATCCATGACCATCTCTGCTCTTTTTTGAGCTGGTTCATTTTTAATCATGATAAGAGGGTATTCTATATTTTCATAGGCAGTCAGTACCGGAAAAAGGTTGAAAGACTGGAAAATAAAGCCTATGACTTCGCCCCGAAATGCAGCCTTTTTTTTACGGCTGAAGAGATCAACCTGTTTGCCATTAACAAGAATTCTGCCGCTGCTTGGTTTATCAAGACAGCCAATTAAATTGAGCATGGTTGTTTTCCCACTTCCTGAAGGCCCTACAAATGAGACAAATGCTGATTTTTCTATGGCCAGATTAATATCACTTAAAGCCGCTACCTCAACCTCGCCTGTCTGATATATCTTTGAAACATTTTCAATTTGAACCAATGCCATGTCTGCCTCCTTTAAAAGCAAAAAGAATATTTGTTATTTTTAAATGCATTTTTAAATTTTCCTTTAATAGTATATTTTGATTTAATTATATTCATATTTGTAAAATAGTAAGCAAAACATATGCCAATTAACAGAATAAATATTTAACATATTGTAATAACAAAGTATTGATTATAGTCTATAAATTAAGTTGTTAAATCTTTAAATTGAATTGGGTAATTTATATACAATTTTTTATGTGTATGTATAAATAATACCCGGTTATCTATTCTGGTATGCAGCATACCATAATAGATCTGTTTTTTGGAAAAATCAAACTCCTTTAATTTGTTTTTAACCAGGCCCTATGTGCCCGCTAACCACTATGTGGCAGATCTGCTTATCCACCACACAAAAGAGCATGAAAGAATCAAGGACGTTAGCTATTCTTTCATATAAAACTTTTTCGAGCAATTGTATGGCAAATGCCCAAAATCATAAGGTAAATAAAAATAAAATTGTTGATTGCACAGATAAAACAATTGTGATAAAAAAAAATGTTATGACACAAATTATAAGTATAGCAAATCAGAAAGGCGGTGTTGGTAAAACAACAACTTCCATTAATCTGTCAGCAGCCTTAGCTCAAATTGGAAAAAAAGTATTGCTTGTGGACTGTGATGCCCAGGCAAATACCACAACAGGCATGGGAATTGATAAACCTGGCCTTGAATATTCTCTTTACCATGGGCTTATTGGTGAGATTGGTATTGATGATATGATTATGCCATGCATGCTGCCCAAATTAAAAATTATTCCTGCAACCATTGATCTTATCGGGTTTGAAATTGAATTGGTGTCAGCTAGGGGCAGAGAGAAAAAATTAAAAGAGCTTTTGGAACCTGTTAAAACAAAATTTGACTATATTATTATCGATTGCCCCCCTGCATTAAGCCTGCTGACTTTGAATGCATTTACAGCTTCAGATTCTGTTTTAATCCCTTTGCAAAGTGAATTTTATGCCTTAGAAGGCCTTGGCCAGTTATTAGATACCATAAAACGGGTTAAATCCTCTTTTAATCCAAGGTTAAGGATTAAGGGAATTCTTTTGACCATGTATGATAAAAGAACAAACCTTGCCCAGAATGTTGTTGAAGATGCAAAAAAATATTTTAAAGAGATGGTTTTTAAAACAATTATACCTCGTAATGTAAAACTTGGCGAAGCTCCAAGCTATGGATTGCCGGTAATTTTATATGATAAACATTCACAAGGATCAAAAAGCTATATTGCTTTTGCAAGGG
>JAOZRI010000264.1 GCA_029940235.1 Desulfobacula sp.
GCCCTGACCTTTTAATGCTTGATGAGCCATTAAGCTCCCTTGACAGGGTATTGAGAAAAAAACTTTTAAGTCAGTTAATTGATATTATTTCAAAGCTCAATATAACAACTATTTTTGTGACCCATGATCATAAAGAGGCATTCAGCGCAGGAAACAGGGTAATCATCATGAACAAGGGAAGGATTGAGCAGCAGGGCACTCCAGAGCAGCTTCTTCAAACTCCTGACAATCAATGGGTTAAAGATTTTCTCGGAGTTTGATCCATTTTTGCATTACAAATTTAATGTTGTATTAATATGCATAATTTTTATTAACCAAATCTGCCGTGACAGCTATATCAAATCAGCTATATTGATATTGCGTGAGGAGTGAAAACTTATATTCACTTTTTGCCCCACCATATTTTTTTTTGTAAGCTGGTTGAAAATATCTGGATGGTTTTGAGTCCTTGCAATAAATCTGAAGTTATCGGGTGTTCTTCCATAAATTACTGCCATTAAGGGCTCATGATCCCGTGTATAGAGAATGGTATAGGTTTCAATAACTCCCTTGCCATTGTACTGATCTCTTATTTTTACTGGATTATCTCCCACAAGGCTGTCCTTTTGATCAATGATGTCGTAATTTTGCAATTCACCTTCTAATGGCTGTGCACCGTAGATGCCGGCAGCATGTTTATGCATAAACCAGCCAAGAGCTGTTATAAGACCGTTTGACCTTTCTCCCGTTGAAATCTTTTCGGCAAGAGTTGCCACGGAGTGAAGGCTGTAATTATTTCCCGGTCCTCCAAAAAAACCAAGTCCCCCTGTAAGGGTGAGCGATCTTGGGTCATTATCCTGAATTCCGATCATTTTTTTTGCAATGGAAACTGCACTGGGAAAACATGAATAGAGATCAAAACAGTCGATGTCTCTCAAAGAGATGCACGATCGTGTCAAAGCTTTTTTAACAGCTGATTTTAAAGGAGCACTTGATGTGAAATCTGATTTTTCAATCATAAACCGCTGCCTGTCTTCTGCATAGCCTCCCCCAAGAAAATATACACTCTGTCTGGCTTTTAAGGAATATTTTTTTGCTTTCTCTTCCGACATCAATATAATAGCTGCACCCTGATCAACCACAACAAATGAATTCATGTATTTGGTGTATGGAAAGGCCACAGGTCTGTTGGTCTTACTGAGAGTGATGATTTCTTCCGCAGTTTTTATATCCCTTGACCAGGCATTGGGATTTGCTGCTGCAATCTTGCTGAATTCAGACCACATTTTGCCTGTTTTCATGATATATGTTTGGAAATCAAGGCCGGATGCTGCCCATAAAGCAATCTCAAAAAGAGGAAACCCCTGCATGGGGTGTTTAATTCCATGTGCATTTTCCAGAGGTGTTGATCCTTTTAAGTCATCACCCTCATAATCTTTTGGAACTCCTTTAAACAGGGCATTTTCAACAGTTTTTAAATTTATATCTCTCTGGACATAGGTTTCAGCACCTGCTATGAGTACAGAATCAAGTTCATTGCGGGCAATCATACCTGCTGCCCTGTTGATCAGCATCTGGGGTGAATTCCCCCCAATTTGAGAAACATGGATATATTTTGGTGTGGCTTTCAAATTTTGGGCAAGCTGTTTTGCAGGAGAGTTGTAATGACGGCTCACTATCCTGACAACCATAACTCCATCAAGATTCTCCAGCACTTTTTTGGAAGTCATTATGGCAGAGGCTTTGAACGAAGCATGTGTCATTAATTCCATGGGATCTTTTGCAACATTGTTCAACTCTTTTGGCTGTGTGATCTGGCCCCAGCCTGCAACAACAACTTTCCGTTCCATTTATAATAAATCCTTTTTCAAAAATATGCCATGTCACAAATCTTGTTAATGCCACACAATACCCTGAAAGGCAGGGACTAACTTGATTTTTGACCTTCTGGGTAAAAATTGTGAGTAAAATATGAAACAATGCAGCCCACAACATATTATTGCACATAAAAATTATCGGGAGTGTCTCTTAAAATACTTGATTTGTCAACTTTATCTCCTGATGATTTTTTTATGATCTAGTCGTATTTATTTTAAAATTTGCTTATGTTTTTTAAATAGGCATGTTAGAGTTCAAAGCAATTTTAAAAATATGAAAAGAGCAGAAAATCACATGAATTCACCATTTTCCATTCCAAATGTCCGTCTGTTTATTGCCTTTAAAGTTTTGTTTAATTCAAGATTCTATTATCCTGTATTTACAATCCTGTTCCTTGATTTTGGGCTTAGTATTGCCCAGTTTGCCATACTAAATGCTGTGTGGGCGGCCACTATTGTCCTTGCCGAAGTACCTTCAGGAGCACTGGCTGATATTGTTGGAAGAAAAAAATTATTGGTTTTTGCAACCTTTATCATGATAATTGAGGTTGGTATTATAAGTTTTGTTCCAAAGTTTGACTCTACTATTATTTTTATTATTTTCATGGTCAACCGTATTTTAAGCGGTCTTGCAGAAGCTGCAGCCAGTGGGGCAGATGAAGCCATTGCCTATGATTCACTTACGGCTGAATCAGCTCCTGACCAATGGGGACAGGTATTAGAAACTTTAATGAAATTTCAATCCATTGGATTTATTATTGCCATGAGTGTGGGAGCTGCAATTTATGACCCGGATATGCTTGAAAAGATTACTCGCTTTTTAGGTTTTCCCATGAATTTTTCCCAGGAAACCACCATGCGCTTCCCTCTATACCTCACCTTTATACTGGCAATTTGTGCATTTATTACAACATTGAAAATGGAAGACTCTAATATTAAGCCAGATTCAAGCTTGTCAGAGGAAAAAAGACCTCCAATAAGGCAGGCCTTTGCCCTGACACTCAAAGCTGGATTATGGATTGTAAAAACCCCCTTTGCCTTGTCTGTTATACTTTTTGGCATGCTGTTTGATGGAATTATCAGAATGGTGATTACCCTTTCAAGTCAATACTACAGGATGATTGACCTGCCAGAATCTGTTTTTGGCATTATTGGATCACTCGTGGCCATGTTCGGACTTGTGGTTCCCAAAATAGCAAAAAAAATTGCAGAAAACCGGTCACCGCAATATGCTCTTTTCATTACAGCTATTTTAACGATCACGGGTCTTGTTGCAATGAGTTTTTTCTGGGCGTATACAGGATTATTCCCTGCCTTAATTACCTTCAGCGCCATGTATTTTACCGGCTTTTTTGTAAGTTTTTATATCAATAAGGCGGCATCATCTGATCAAAGAGCAACGGTCTTAAGTTTTAAAGGTCTTGCTTATAATATCTCCTATGGGGTACTCGGTGTTCTCTATGCACTTTTATTGAAAATCAAAAAACAGGGCATTACTTCAGAGGATGCTGACAATATAGTTTTTATGGAGACCTTTTCCTGGTTTCCCACCACCTTTATTGTCTGGTTCTTTATATTACTGGTCATCTATTTTGGATTTTTGAAAAAGCCTTCCTCTTGATATGAAATGAACCTTTGCCATAAGCAATTTCTCATGACCCGTTACAGGCTGATTACCTTACGTCCGCTGGATGGACATTGCAATAATCTCTAAGATTCAATCCGCTAACCGGCAAAACTCGCTGCGCTCAAACAATTGCCGGTCTTAACGCTCCTTTCATCAAGAGATTATAAGCAAAGCTCCATATGCTCCCGTAAGGCAATCAGCCTTCCGCTGGAATGATTTATTTAAAATTTCCAAACTATAAAAACTTGTATTTTATTTATCTGTTTGCTATTAGTTATAATATAGCTGAAATGTGAAATTTGAGAATTAAAAACTAAAAATCAATATGTATGGAGGCGTTATAATGAAAGATGTTGTTATTGTAAGTGGAAGCAGAA
>JAOZRI010000265.1:0-1754 GCA_029940235.1 Desulfobacula sp.
GAATCTTCCGGCTCTTTTGGCTTCTCTTTGAACTCATCCACAGTTTTATTGAAATCAGCTCTAAAACTGCCTTTGGCATGATAGATGTTTTTATCACTGGCTATCATTACAAATGTATGATTAAAACTTGGTGCCTGTTTACCCACTGTAAATTCAAAAATAGTTTTTTCTTTGTCCAATAATTTAATATTGATACTCTTTTTTTCATCAAGTTCATATCTTTGCAGATCACTTTTTTGTGATACAAGGGCAGTAAGTTTAAATGTTTTAAAGGTATCAAACATATTTTGTACTAAACTTGAATCTGCAGGAAGTTCTTTATCAGTCAATACCCAGTCTTTATTTTTTTTTGTGAATTTTATGGTTCCCTGATCTTTTTTGATAATGATTCTTGTGATTTTTGCAGTGTCGATCGCTGTAATTTCAGGCAGTTTATAATTAGCTTGATCCTCTTTATGCAAAAAAAGGTAGCTGCCTGCAAATAGAATAATAGCAATCAATATAAGGTATTCTTTTTTCATCTATTTAACCCCCTGTGTATTAAACATTTTTGCAATTTTCTTTTTTCTTGATGTCCGTCTTGCAAGAATAATAAGTCCAAACAGAATAACCAGGATTGGAAGAGCGATAATATTCACTGCTTTGAACACTCCTCGAGTAAAAGGTGTAGTCTGGCCAATGGGATTTAATGTCTGCTGTTTGCTTCTCAGGGAGGCAATCTTGTCTTCATTATTAAGATGATCAATTATATTTAAAATAAATGTGGAGTTGGTTGATCGTCCTTCAGGGTCTAACATATTATCCTGGAGCATTTGAGAGCATGGAAGAACAAACAGTTTTACAGGTTTTGAAGTCTCCAGGAATGTATTTGCAGCTATAAAACCCTGGAGTTTGTCAGATGTTTTTTCTTTGCTGTTTTCTTGTTTGTCATCTTTGCTGGTTTTTCTGTTTTCTGGTTTAGTTTTCGATTTATTTTCTAAATCATTTCCTGATTGTTCTGCTGCTTCAGTTGATGATTGTTCGGGCGGCTTAATATCCTGCTCCCCCATATTTTTCTGGGGAATGGTTTTGCCCTTGAAAAAACTTGTAAATTTTCCTTCAAGTATATAGGCAAGATCATATGACTGCATCTCATCTTTCTCTTTAGGAGGTGTTATAAACATGGGATTGAGGTTAATCATCCCTTTCATGAGCCATGATTCATCAGAAGATGAAAAAAGTCTGGTGACCTTAATTTTATCAGTATCAATATTATTTTTTACAAGTTTGACAGGGGAAATCTGCATGGCAACAAGTCCCTTGATATTATCCATGAAAAGAGGAGTATTGTTGATACTATTTTCTTTTAACATGGGAGCAAAATAGATGCTTTGTTCCTGGCCTCCCACACTTTGTGGCGCCTGGTGTTTATAGGATTGTTTATCAAGAACATAGGCTGATTCAATATCAATTCCATAGTGGTTTAAAAGTTTTTCAAGACCTGTATCAATGGGTTCATATTGCGATGGCATACCCATCATTGCACCCTGCTGGGATTTGATTTCCTGGAATGAATCTGAAAAAAAGGCGATGTTAGTTCCCTTCATCAGGGCCTGGTCAATCTGGAATAATTCATAATCTGAAAATTTCTGGGTTGGCCGTGCAATGATCAGACAACTTAAACCGTCGGGAATAGATCCATCCTTTAAATTGATCTGTTTAATTGAATATCTTGATGATAAAAGAGAGTTAAATACCTGCATGCTTGAAGATGG
>JAOZRI010000265.1:1854-3855 GCA_029940235.1 Desulfobacula sp.
GCTCCAGTTCCCGCTGTAATATTTTTTTGAGCAAAGGCCGGCCAGGAGAGAGCCATAAGATCATATTGTTTGGCAAGCAGATCAATTTTTTCTTTGTTAGCAAGATCAATATGTTTAAATGAAAGAATACCAAGGCTTTTATTATTTAGTTTTTCAACTGTATCCTCAACTGCGTTTGCCAGCATTGGAAGCTGATCAAGACCAATGAGAGGCGCAATATCATTGAGTGAAGATGATAAATACATATCAATTTTGACTTTTTCATCAATTCTTAACAGGGCGCTGATTTTGTTGTTAAGTTTTTGAATGGTGGTTGTAAGTTTATATTCAAGACCGTCTGTGGATGTAATGGCGGGAATTTTTTCAATGAGGTCCCCATGTATTATAACCAGTCCCATATAGGCATTTTTAAATTTCAGCTCATCATTTTCCATTATTCTGATCTGCACAGGCTGGATACCATAAGCGTTTGCCATCTCTCTATTCTCATCAGTTCTCTGGTTTAAACCACCTTCGGCTTGTGAGACATTATAAAATGTATAATTAAAAAATTTTCCTGCCCTTGCAGAGTACTCTTCGAGAAGATCTTTTAAATACCTTTCAGTGTTATTGTGCGGCGTTGGAAGGTTTTTTGAAAAAAATATTTTTATGGTCAGGGGTTCAGACAAAGTTGCTACAGCATCGGAACTGGCAGGGGATAGGGAATATATTTTATCCCTTGTGAGATCAGCCCTGAAAAACAGGGTAACCCCTACAATATTTATCAGTATGATCACTGCAATATATAAAATAAATTTAAAATATTTTTCTTTTATTGAAAATCTGGACATCGTTGCTCCTTAGTTTTTTTCATGCATAACAATATAGGTTGAAAAAATAAAAATAAAAATCACACTGATAAAGTAGAGAATATCCCTTGAATCAATAATTCCTCTGGAAATATTGGCAAAGTGTGAACTTGCTCCAATGAATTCTATTACAACAATGATTTTTGCCGGCATGAAAAATAGAAGTTTATCAAGAATTGTTAAAATAAAACACAGGGCACAGCCAATAATAAAAGCAATGATCTGGTTTCTGGTAAGTGCTGAAGCAAAAATTCCCAGAGAGCAGTATGCAGCAGCAAGAAAGAGTGCCCCGATATATCCTCCAATTACAGGCCCTGGATCAATTTCACCAATAAATGAGATAAAGATTGGGTAGGAAATGGTTGGTATAAGCATGGAAACAGTAAACAAAGTGGCTGCAAAAAATTTGCCAAGGGCAATATCTGTAAAAGATACAGGCATGGTTAAAAGGGTTTCATAGGAGCCTACATTTTTCTCTTCGGAAAAAAGGCGCATGGTAATGGCTGGAATGATAAATGAAAAAGTAATGGGAAGCAGAGAGAAGAAATCTCTTAAGTCTGCCCGGCCGTAAATAAAAAATGTGGAGAAGAAAAACCACCCTGTTACAATTAGAAACAGTGATATCACAATATAGGCAATGGGCGAGATAAAGTAGTCTTTAAACTCTTTTATGGCTATGGTCTTTATTTGTCTCATATCTATTTTTCCTCCCTTGTCAGTTCCTGGAATATTTTTTCAAGGGCCTGGGATTCTCTGGAAAGCTCAACTATAATCCACTGCGTCTCTTTTATTTTAAGATAGATATCAGATCTAAAATCTCTGTCACCAGAACTTGAAATCTCAAAGGATATGAGATCTTTTTTTGTAGAATGACTATTTTTAACATCATCAATAACCTTGACCTTGATTGTTGTATCAATACTCTCAATCAAAGTTTTCGCTTCATCTGCCAAAGCATTTTTAAGGGAGAGTTTGATAATTGAGCTTTGCTTGGCACTGAGCTTAAGATTATCAGTTGTATCATCGGCAACCACTTTTCCCCTGTTTATAATGGCAATCCTGTCACAGGTTGCTTCAGCTTCACTTAAAATATGGGTGGAAAAAATAATGGTTTTTTCTTTACCGATTGTTTTAATGATATTCCTGATTTCAG
>JAOZRI010000266.1 GCA_029940235.1 Desulfobacula sp.
TTTAATTCAATTACTTTTAGCTTAACAACTATTTTACAGAAACCTGTGCTCCAGCACCTTCAAGCTGTTCTTTAACCTTGTCGGCTTCTTCTTTTGAAACACCCTCTTTAACTGCTTTTGGCGCTTCTTCAACAAGAGCTTTTGCTTCTTTAAGACCAAGGCCTGTAAGTGCTCTTACCTCTTTGATAACATTAATTTTCTTGTCACCAAAGGTTTCAAGAATAACATCAAATTCAGTTTGTTCCTCTTCAGCAGCTCCAGCATCACCGCCAGCTGGCATTGCAGCCATAGCCATGGGTGCTGCAGCGCTTACACCAAATTTATCTTCCATCTCTTTTACAAGTTCTGAGAGTTCAAGAACACTCATGTTTGATATAAATTCAAGTACATCATCTTTTGTGATATCAGCCATTTTTTTCTCCTAATAATAAAACTATAACAAATATATTTTTTAAACTTTTTATAAATAAAAATAAGACTGGTTAAAGCCTTAAACCGTATTTAAATTCAACTGTTAAGCTGCCTCTTTTTGCTCTTTAATTGCATTAAGAACATTAACAAAGGCTCTTGGGACACCTGAAAGGACATTGACAAGTGATGTTGGAACAGCATTAATTGTGTAAACCACTGTCCCGAGAAGTTCTTCTCTTGAAGGCATTTTTGCCAGTTGTTTGAGCTCCCCAAGATCAAGAAGCTTACCTGCAAATGCACCCGCCTTAATTTCAAGCTTGTCATTCTCTTTGGCAAAATTAACCAAAATTTTTGCCGGAGCAACAGGGTCATCTTTTGATAAAATAATGGCATTGGGCCCTTTGAAATAATCTTTCATCAAGGCTGCATCTGTTCCTTCAGATGCTCTGCTCATCAATGTGTTTTTAACAACTTCAGCTTGAACTCCCTCAGCTCGCAGCTGGGAACGTAGATCAGTCATTTTCAATACATCAAGACCTTTATAGTCAACAAGTATTGATATCTGTGATTCAGACAGATCCTTTGCAATTCTTTTAACCAATTGTTTTTTTTGAGAAATATTCAACATTTTTTTTTACACCTCCTTCCATAATTTAATTTTTCCGAAGGTGCCAACTTTCAACCAAAATAAAACCATATATTTTTTCTATCTCGGCAGGCCGGCAAATCCGATTATATGCTTTAAAAAAAAGCACACCTACTGTCTATGACAGTTATTTAAACTACTTAACTATAATAAAACCTTATTTAAAGGCCTGATTATATAAACTTAAATTTAATAAATACTATTAATTGACACTATTTAATTAATATTATTTAATCAATAAGGGATCAATTTTTATACCTGGTCCCATGGTTGAGGATACACTGATTGTTTTATAATAAGTTCCCTTGCTTGAAGCAGGCTTCAACGCAGTAATCTTATCAAGAAAGGCTTTAACATTTTCAGTTAATTTTTCTGCGCCAAAAGATATCTTTCCAACTGGAACATGGATAATGCCAGCTTTTTCAACTCTAAAATCAATTTTTCCTGATTTTAACTCATTGATTGCTTTCTCAAGCTCAAAAGTAACAGTTCCGGTTTTAGCGTTGGGCATTAAACCGCGGGGCCCAAGTACTCTGCCAAGTTTTCCAACCATCCCCATCATATCAGGGGTTGCAACGGCTTTATCAAAACCAAACCATCCATCTTGAATTTTTTTAACCATGTCTTCATCGGCAATAAAGTCTGCGCCTGCATCAAGTGCCTCTTTCTCTTTCTCACCCTTTGCAAACACAAGTACTTTTACGTCTTTTCCAAGCCCATTGGGTAATACAACTGTACCACGAACCATCTGGTCAGCATGACGAGGATCAACTCCAAGCCTTACTGCAACATCAACTGTTTCATCAAATTTTGCATAACTTGAAGAAACTGCAATCTCCAAGGCATCCTTTGGATCGTATTGGACCAGTCTATCAACCTTTTTAAGTGCTTCTGTATGTTTTTTACTCCGCTTTGACATTATAAGCTTCTCTCTCTTTTAATGTTACTCTTTTCTTTATATTAAACTACTTCAATTCCCATACTTCTTGCTGTTCCTGCTATAATCTTTACAGCAGCATCAATATCTGAGGCATTTAAGTCTTCTTTTTTTGTCTCTGCAATTTCAACAAGTTGATCCCTGGTAACTTTTCCCACCTTATCTCTATTGGGCTCACCTGAGCCTTTTTCAATTTTTGCAGCAGCCAATAACAATCTGGATGCTGGTGGTGTTTTTGTAATAAAGCTAAAAGATCTATCCTGGTAAACTGTAATTACAACAGGAATGAGGGATCCAGCATCACTGGCAGTCTTTGCATTAAATGCCTTACAAAAATCCATAATATTCACACCATGCTGACCAAGGGCAGGTCCTATAGGTGGGGATGGATTGGCTTTTCCTGCTTCAACCTGAAGCTTTATCTGTGTCATTACTTTTTTTGCCATTGTTTTTACTCCTGAGTTACTATATTTTGCTAACCTGTATAAAATTGAGTTCCACCGGTGTTGGACGTCCAAAAATACTTACCAGGACTTTTACCTTCTCCTTATCTGGAGAAACATCTTCCACAGTGCCGTTAAAATTTGCAAATGGACCATCAACAACCCTGACCTCATCTCCAAGTTCATAAAAGTATTTCGGCTGGGGTTTATCCTCGCCTTGTTTCATTTTGTCAACAATACTTTCTGCCTCTCTATCACTTATGGGAGCTGGTTTGTTTTTTCCACCAAGAAATCCTGTAACCTTTTGGGTGGAATTCACAATATGCCATGTCTCATCGTCAAGATACATTCGAACCAGGATATATCCGGGATAAAACTTACGTGTAGACTCTTTTTTCTTTCCATTAACCAATTCCACAATATTTTCAGTGGGAATAAGAATCTCACCAAATTTTTCAGGATATCTGGAAGCCTGAATCTTCTCTTCCATAGCAATTTTAACTTTTTGCTCATGGCCTGAATAAACCTGCACAATATACCATTTTAAAGACATGTTAATTCCCTTGCTCCCTTACCTTATGTCAGGACAATCTGGACAAGCTTTGAAAGACCTAAATCAAAAATTCCAAGGAAAGCTGCAACAATAAAAACAAAAATTATCACAACTATGGTTGTCCCAGTAGTCTGTTTTCTTGTTGGCCAGGTTACTTTTTTTAACTCGACCTGAACTTCCCTTAAAAATTCAATTGCCCTTTGAAAAAAATTGGGTTCACCTATTTTAGAATCAACTAATTTTTTTTCCGGCTTTTTCTTAACTGTACCAGTCGCTATAGCAGGTTTTGATATAGAAACTTCAGCAGAGCCTGCTTTTCTATCAGTTTTCTTATCTAAAACAGCATTTTTCTTTTTTTCACTTACAGTCTTTTTTTTCTGTAATCGTGACATACAACTCCTAAATATATAATTATGAATTTTGAATGTTCAATTTTGAATTGTCCTATAAAATTTCACATTTAAGGTTAAAATCTTGTCTCTCTCCATTCATAATTAAAAATTAAAAACTCAAAATTAAAAAGTGGCAGGTCAGGAGGGAGTCGAACCCGCAACCGCCGGATTTGGAGTCCGGAGCTCTGCCAATTGGAGCTACTGACCTGCAAAAAAAACTATAAATTTCTTTATCTATTACTTAATTTTTGTCTCTTTGTGCATTATATGCTTATTGCAAAACTTGCAGTATTTCTTAAACTCCAGTTTATCCGCAGTTTTTCGCTTATTCTTAGTTGTTGTATAGTTCCTTCTCTTGCACTCAGTACAGGCAAGAGCAATATTTACTCTATCCACAATTGACTCCTTTTGGAACTTACTCTATAATTTCACCGATAACACCGGCACCAACAGTACGTCCACCTTCTCGA
>JAOZRI010000026.1 GCA_029940235.1 Desulfobacula sp.
TAATCCATCTATTGAGAAAATCCGAAGCATTCTGGCGGGTCATGAAACTGCCTATTTTATCTCTCATCATTGATTTTAGATAGTGTGCAAATCTTGACACTGCAAGTATATACTGCAGCTGTGAAGAGAGCCGTGCATTGGCATTGGCTGAATCTGTATCATAAACCTTTGCTTTATTGGCCGTCTGAGTACTGAAAAATGCAGCATAATCAGTGCCCTTGCAGTGTACAAGGGGTATAAATCCAAGATCTGCAAGCTCTTTTTCCCTTCTGTCAGTAATTGCAATTTCCGTGGGACACTTAAGGGCAACATCTCCTTCATCGGTTTTAAAGGTATGAACCGGCAGTCCGTCAACAAGGCCACCACCTTCAACACCCCTGATGGCTGCACACCATCCATACTTGGCAAAAGCATCGGTAATACGTGTCCCAAGTGCATAGGCAGCATTGCCCCACAGATATTTTTTATGGTCAGTTCCATCCACATTTTCTTCAAAATTAAATGATTCAACCGGTACATTTGCCTGTCCATAGGGAAGGCGCATCAGAATATGCGGCATTGCCAAGGCAACATAGCGAGAATCTTCTGACTCCCGAAAAGATTTCCATTTTGCATACTCAACACTTTGGAAATTTTTTGCCATATCACGGGGTTCACCAAGCTCGGTAAAACTGTCCATGTTAAAAAGTTCAGGAGCAGCAGCTGATAGAAATGGAGCATGGGCAGCAGCAGCCACCTGGGAAATTTTTTCAAGAAGAGCCATATCCTGTGGAAAATTGGTAAATTCATAATCCCCAATTAATGCACCATAGGATGCTCCGCCAAACATTCCAAATTCCTCTTCATAGATTTTCTTAAAAAGTGCAGATTGATCAAATTCTGCAGCTTTTTCCATATCCTTGAGCAGATCTTTTTTTGATACATTCATCACACGAAGTTTTAACTGCTCTCCGGTTTCAGTCTGATCCACAAGATAGGCAAGACCTCTCCATGAACCCTCAAGTTTTTGAAAATCCTCATGGTGCATGACCTCATTGAGCTGATCTGAAATCAGTCTGTCAATGGCTGAAATTCTTGCATTTATCATGGCTTCTGTATCTTTGGAAACAGTTATGGTGCCTTCAAGAATTTGAGACACAAATTCACCTACAACATCTTTGGCATACCCTTCCTGGCTTTTATCCCTAGCCATTCTGCCATCTGAAATGATTTGATCAAGAAGGCTCAGCTCCTCTTTTTCTTCGGTTTTCGCACCTGCTTCAGCCTGGGCTTGTTGTTCTTTTTCTGCCATTTTTATTCTCCTTTATCAGTACCATCTTTTTTATCAACGCCGATTTCAGATTCTATTTTTTTAAGAGACCCTTCATCTGAAATAATATCCTGTAAAAGTTCATCAAGCTTATCATTTCCATCAAGTTTATTCATAAGTTCTGAAAGACGTCCCCTTGCATCAACAAGCTTACGCAGGGGGTCAACCTGTTTTACAATCTGTTCTGGATGAAAATCATCCATGGACTTAAATTTCAGTTCAACTGCAATTTTAGAATCATCATCTGCAAGTTTATTATCAACTCTGTAGGCAAGTCTTGGCTCCATTCCCTTGAGTACACTGTTGAAGTTGTCACGATCAATTTCAATAAATTTTCTCTCTTTGAGTTTGGGAAGAGGTTTGTCTGGTTTGCCTGACAAATCTGCCAGTACACCAACCACAAATGGAATATCTTTCATCTCAATTGCATCTCCAACCTCCACATCATAGGTTATTTGAACCCTTGGAGATCTTACACGATCCAATGTATGCTGCAGACTCTCTTTTGCCATATTGTCCTCCTTATTAAATAAATATTTAAAATCTATTATTTAGAACTTATGTCTATTTAAAATTTATCATACCTTAAATATCAGAAAATTCAATTGCTTTTGTAATATCCAGGGTGCAAAGCCTTGGAAGTAACTCGTCAGCCCTTTTTATGTCATCATCAGTTGCCCCTTTTGCCTTGAGACACTGATACAGGGTTCCCAATGCTTCAGCTATCCATATGGGTGATTCCCATTTAACAAGCTGAAGTTCATCAATTGTTGTGTGCAGCTCTTCAATAACAGGTCTGGCAAGTTCAGGTCTTCCTGCTTTTAAACAGATTCTTGCCATGAGCAGCTGGTAATTGGTTTTTTCCCTCATGGATTGAGCGCTGCAGGATGCGCCTAACAGCTGTTCTAATGCACTTTTAATCCCTGTGGTATTCAGCTTTTGAACAGCATCATTCCATACTGCATCCTCTATGCCAGCTGAGCCCAAGAGGCGGTTTACATGGTATTGCCCCACAATATTGTGTGTGGCTGTTGTGCCTGTGGCACCACTCTGTTTTTGCTCCTGGGCAGTGTTTTCCTGCACTACTGCATTTTCACCTGTCTGTTCTGAATTGGCTTCTGATACCATGGGTTCTGGATCAGGTTCCAGCTCTCTTTTTTTATTAACAATTTTTGTTATTAAAAGATGGCACTCTTCAAGTGAAGCTTTAACTTCTGCAAGTCTTGGAGCTTCTTTTCCAAATTTTTCATCAATAAGAGCATCAAGGGTTAGAAATTTGTCCACACAGGTATTAATCTCTTCATAAAGTGTTTCATAATATTGTTTTGAAGATGCATGTTCAGCAGAGTTAAAAGTGTCGGCAGTGATTTTACCATCTGCAATCATTTCATCCCTGAGCTGTCTTTTTGTTTTATCAAGTTTTGCAGCAGCCTCTTCAGTTCCAACCTGCCGTGATTCCTGATATTGAATCAGAGAGTAGCCGGAGCTGACTGAAGGATCGGTGACAGGAATATTTTTAATGGGCAGCCAGATTTTTTCATTCATAAATTCAAAGGGCCCAACCCTGAAATCCAGATCATCATCTTCAATTTCAGGAAATAGGTTATCCCAGAAATTATTTAAAAAGCCAATAATTACCTCTAAACCCTGGTTAAAACCCTTAAAACCGGAAGTTACAGTTAAGGCCTCCAAAAGCCAGACAGCTATCTGAATATCTTTGCTCTTTTCAGTTAATGCTTCAATCGAGAGAGAGAGTACCTGATTCCAGTCAGAAGTTTTAACTTCATGCTGCCACTCTCCCTGTTCCATCTGATCATCTGCTCGTCTTGCTTCCTGAATAGAGTCATAAACAGGTGTATACCTCAGGTTTTCTCCTGCAGTGTTTTCTCCAGCAATCGGTGCCAATAATGAATCTATATCAATCATAACAGCCTCTATTTTTTTATTGATTATCAAAACTGATTTTGCGTATTTCAAGAATGGGTATATCTTTGTCACCAACCTGGTAAACATGCTGACCCACAGCCTTTGAAAATGATCCACAGACTGTTTTCCAATCAGTTAATTTTCCCATTTTTACCATATCATCGTCATGGAGATATGATGCAGGATAGAGTACAGGCAGAAAACATCCAATGGTCATATTACTCCATGTTGTAATATTCCCTTTTATCCAGATAAGGTCAAACAGAGATTGGGGCGGTTCTATAATGATTTCACGTATTGATTCAACAGGAACAAGAAGATATCTTTCATATTCGAAAATCTCCATAAAACAGTAGAGAGAAATATCAGTGTCATTAAAGCTGCTAAATGGTTCACCATTGATGGAACCTTTGATCTCAGGGCGATGGGTATCAACTTTTTTTATTAATTTCAAGGCATTATCATACTCATTTTTACGAACATGTTCCATGGCATTTGAATAATCATCCCAGTAATCTGGAGCTTTGGGCAGAAACGAGGGCTGTTTTTTGCCTTGAAAGACTTCTCTTCTCTCTTTTTCAGCAAGGATAAGGTCGCTATATACTTTATGTCCAGTTTGGGCACTCTGGCTGTTAGAACCTAAAATATCCAAATGGTTTTGAGCTTTTGTAAGCTCTCCTGAAAACAGAAGTACCTGGAAAAGCATAGTTCTTAAAGCATGATTTGAAGGAGATTGTTTTAGCTCAGTTGTCAATTGTTCTCTGGCCTGTTTCAGGTTTCCCGAAAGAATCAATGATTTAATATCCATATTATCGCCTTTTTTTTATATGAAAGAACAGCCAGCTACTTTGATTCTTTCATGATTTGTTATGTGGCGGATAATCAGACCCGCCACATGGTGGTTAGTTAAAAGTTTCAAAAGAGGGTCGTAAGATCATTGGGAACAAGAGCTCTGTTATAAATTTTTAAAACAGGTTGTTCCGGCAGCCCTCCAATAAATACACAATCAGGTACAGGTACGTTTTTTTTGAATATTTTTTTCAGAAAGCTGGTTTCTGTGGTCTGGAATCTTTGTGGATTGTTCTTAATAATTGGAATATCAATTTCAGTTTTAAGTGGTTTATTACTATTTTTTATACGATTCATTTCATAATATCCAGGTAAAATATCCAATGAATCAACGCCTTGGGAATCTGCCATTATGGATTTGATATTCTCCCATTGTAGAGGATTAAACCTGGTATTGCACAAATTTAGTTTAAAATCATTGAAATTTTTAAAACGTTTTGCCGAAAGGTTCTCAAACATTCGCAATGTTGAATCAAATACCTGGAAAACAATATCCCACTCCTTTGCCCACCCAAAAATTGTTCCATGTCCAGTAATAAAGAGCGGATAATGTCTGCCAATGCTATCGCTGCTGTTTTTAATAATTCCGCATATGATGTCATTTTTCTTTATTCCCTTGATCCAGAATCTGTAGGAATATATTAAATTATTTTTTACATCAAGCAGTTTATTGCCACTTTCCACCCACATGGAAAGGTCATGAAGAAGTGTGTTGTTTGTCTGATAATCTACATAGTCATTAAATGATGGATGCTTCCCATAAACAGACCATTGCCACTCCGAGTTATGTGTGTTTATTCCCAGCATGTAACAATCTCCTGTGGAATCCTGCCGGGAGCTGAATTCAATAACCTGATTACCTGGGAATCACCTTTGAATTTATAGTTTACCTCTATATATTTAATTTGCATGCGCTCAAGCGAATCTCTCTGATCTGGAAAATCATCTGGAGTAAATTTATGACGGCCGTTTTTAAAACTTCTTAAAAATTTTGGGAATGCATGATGGCCGGTATATTTTTTTGTTAAAGTCAGGTTTCCAATAAGTATTTTGAACACAACATCACATGGAGCCTGCTGGGACCATGTAAATGTTTTTGACCTGAGATAGTTACGATTCTCAAGTTTTTTAGTCTCCTTGTCACATTCAAGTTCCAGAATTGTAGCATGGGGCTCTATTCGGGCAGACTTATTGGCTTTGGTAGGATATCCTGTGACTTTCACATTATAGGTTTTTTTGGAAGGCCTGGCAGCTGCAACTCCCCTGGTCATAAAAGTAAAAAAAGATTTATAGAAGGGTATGTATTTTTGGTTTATTTTTTTTGGATAAAAACCTTTTTTTATACCTCTCACAATAAAAGGTTTTCCTGTCTCTTTAACAAAAAGAGTTGCAAAGCCTTTTGAACCGAGCAAAAGTGAGGTAGTATTTTTTTTGTCAGAAGCATCACTTAATTCCATGAGGACATCTTCTTCCCATTTTTTCTGTAAAACACATGATGCCTCATGGAGCATATATTCCTGATAAAAATTAAAGGGGCCGGCAACAATTTCCCAGAATTCTTCAGATTCGCCGCTATCAAAGGACATGGCACTTTTCAGTGTCGCAAGAGAGTCAAGGGCAGCAAAAAAAGGATGACTGCTTATCTGGTCATCCTCACTATATATCAATGAAGCAGTTTTAAAGGCCTCTTTTCTGGATGCAACAAGAGGAGTAATCTCTGCCAGCGCCCTGTGATATAATACCAGTGATTTAACTGTTCTTAACATTGATTCACTGTCAATCTTATTGCCAAGTTTATTTTTGACCCTTGCAGCTTTGTCCAGTTTTGATTTAACACCTACTACTGCTTTACTTAAGATACCAGTTTTCTTATCTTTCTTGATTTTAACAAATTTTTTCTGGGGCAGTAGTTTATTGTAAGCATATACAAGTTTGACCCATGGTGGAATGTTTTCCACATTGGAAAAGGGTAAGAGCTCTTTTGCAATAATTTTTAGAAGTAAAAAATAGAGCTGGTCTTCCTTATAGATTTTTTTTGCCGCATCCCTCCAGTTATTTCTGGTTTTAAGTCTGGTTTTTCCCTGGGGAAATTTTTTAATAAAATTATGCCAGGCAGCAAGATACTCTTTTTTGTACAATTGGAAAAAATTTCTTTTCATACCTGCAACGACCAGTGGGTTTTCAAGAGCCTGTTCTATTTCACCAATAAAAGCATCAATACTTCTTTTCCCTGTAAGGGTAAATGACGATGGAACATATATTGGTTCAAAGTCACTGTTTTGAAATCCCCAGAAATCTGCAAGGCTGTATGTTGCATCTTCAGGTCCAGAATTGATCATGGGAATAAGCCAGTTCAGATCAGAATCTTCCAGAGTAAGAATACGTTTTAACCATCCTTGAAGTTCATTCATACGAAGATTCATAACCTCTTTATCATTTTGCAGGGTAAGATAAGCAAAATAGAGATCTTTAAGTTTTAGTTTGACTTCCTGGGCAATGTCAGTGCTGGCATCCACATCAACAATATTGTAAAACAGATAGGCCTGATCAGAAACAGGATTAGTATTGTCATCTTTTAGCATGGCTTTAATTAAATTAATTCTTACTACAAGATGGATAACATGATTCATGATTTGAGTTTTTGGTGTGGCAGAGGAAAAAAAAGTCATTCTATCAATCATCTGCTTATCCAGCGGCTCTATGAAACGTTTTTCAAACTGGGAGCAGTATTTTTCTTTTAATCTCCCTTCTATTTTAATACTCTCATTTAAACCAAAACGCGGAATCCACCACTTATTGTTCTTATCATTTACCTTTGCAATAACATCTTTAAAATTTTCAAATGATGCAACATCTTTTAATGTCTCTCCACTGAAAACAACTGGTTTGGAAAAGACTGCAACAACCTCATTTAAAGCATTCAGGTTTTTCACAAAGGAAAAACTTAAGAGACCGCATATTGCAATAACAATGGCAAACAGTGATGCAAATCCTACATTACGGGTCAGCCGGCGCCATTCAAATGCTTTCTGGGTAATTGAAAATATATTGCGATCTGCCGGCATAAGTTTTGAAAAAAAATCATGCAGGAACAGACCTCTGTTAGTGCCCGGCAGCACTTCATTCTCTCCAATCAATCCAAGGTCTTTTAGAAAATGGGAATAGGGGGTACCTTCCTGGCGGCCGCTGCTAAAAAATATACCTCTGAAAATAGGTGATTCCTGATATGGATTCTCCTGGAAAATCCCTTTGATTAAAGCATTAAATCCTGGTTCAAGTTTTTCAAATTCCCCTGGAAACAGTAGAAGTTCAGGATCAATTTCATGACTTTTGTTTTTTTGAATTATTAAAAGCCTTGCATCTCGAATATGCTCTCCGACACTACTAAAACAGTTTGAAACAAGTTCTTGAGATTTCATTGCCATATCATGATTGATAAAACCCATGGGCTGCTTTAAGCTATTTTCATCCAAGCTGTCACAAAAGGATGTCATACCCTGTATAAGATCACATTTTGTAACCATTATATACACAGGAAACCTGGCTCCTATAACATGCATCATCTCATCAATACGTTTTCGGATCCCTGCGCCATACTGCTCAAGTTCATCATGTTTCATATCATTTAGTGAATCAACCGGAACAGTTACAATCAGGCCGTTTAACGGCTCTTTTTTCCTATATTTTGCAAGTTGATCAAGAAATTTATGCCACTCTTCACTATCTCTCTGCTCATCCACCGGAATTGTGTATCTGCCGGCAGTATCAATTAAAATTGCCTCTTCAAAAAACCACCAGTCACAGTTTCTGGTGCCGGATAAGCCTGAAATTCCCTGAACATCAGTGAAAGATGATGAAAGTCTGGCACTTTTTATGGCAGTTGTTTTCCCAGATCCTCCCATTCCTATGATCATATACCATGGAAGGACATAGAGTGGATTACCATGGCTTTTCAGATGGGATTTTTTTAAGGCCAGGATAGCCTCTTTCCACTTTTTCTGCATCTCCAGTGCTGTGTTCTGCTGCTCTTTTTTAAGGGATTTAAAGGTTTTACTGTCATTATCAAGAATCTGATTTACAAATCTTTGTTCACGTTTTCTCAATAGGTTTTTTTTAATAAAAATAGAAGCTAGAAATATTCCGATAATGCCAATAATAAAAAATATTCCAACCCATAAAGGCCACTGAGTCCAGCGAAGGATTCCAAAAATCAGCACACCCGCCAGCAGGAGTATTGAAATGATAAAAAAAACTTTAAAGATAGTAGAAAATATAGTTTTCATTTTATGGTATCCTGCTTATTATGGTTTCACCCATATTACTTAAAATAAATTTATAGATTAAAAAGAGCAGGCCATATATTCCTGCAGGAATCAAAAAAGCAAGGTATTGTATCATGGATCTGCCTGCATTTTTTGTCTCAAGCCTTGTGTTGTCATCTCTGACTGTGGATTCAGGGAATAGCTGCATCCTGCTTAAAGATGGTAAATCAATGGAGCTTCCAGTGATTAATTTTAGATTAGATGTTTTTAACTGGTCAAGAAGAAGCTCATCTCCGGCATTACAATACTGCCCTGTAAATCCCAATGATAAACACAGATAATAGACTTCTCTGATCTCATTTTGATGGGGGCCGATTGAATTTAAATTCTTGAAAAAAATTTCTCCGGCATTGGCAGTCTGATAAAATTTACGCTGAAGCTGTTCAAACTGCCAGGTGGTTTTTCCTTCCCAGTCAGATTTCAAGATTGCTTCATCAATCCAGGCAAATACAGCAAAGCGTGCCATGTCATAATCTTTGTCGGAAAAATCCGTTGATTCGTGTTGTTGTTTGTTTTTAGTATTAAGTCGTTCAATATCAGAATTTACAAGATCAAAAGTGGGTGCATCCTCTTGATTCTTTTTTATGACAAAAAGAACATAGGCAATCAGATCTGTAAAACAATCAGATAATCTCATTGTTAATTCCTCTTAATGACTATTAATTCAAGTTTAATATCTTCCGGGGCAGTATCCCAGTAAATGGCAATATTGTTTTTTTCAATTACATTTATCCACTGTTTGCTGTTATGATCTATCTGAAAGTATATTGCTCCTGTTTTTCTGGGCAGCTCCTGGGGAGGAGTAGCCAGATAATTAAACTTTACACCGGACAGTGATTGTGCAATGAGCAGAGGCAGGGATTCACGGGAACTCAGTTTTGCAATATTTTGAAAGGATTCTATAATAAACTCTCTCTCTCCTTCGGAAGAGACTACAATATAAAAGCGATTATGCAGATCAAGAACCTGTGGTGTCATCTCCGCAGTAAAATAGGTTCCGTCATAATTTAAAGGAATAATATAATCTGGACCTGCAGTGATCTCTTCAAGTAGAGTTGTTATCAGTTTTTGAATAGTGTCAAAGCAGGTGAAAAGTTTTTTATGATCATATTTAGATAAAAGGGTTGAACCGTCACTTAACTCGCCATTTGCAGAGACTTCCTGGGAAAAAGATGATAATTCACCCACAATTTGTCTTAACATTCCATAGACAACCCAGGGATGCATATGTTCAGTTTCAGTATAATGGGCTAAGAGGGGCACATACCTGTTAAGGGATCGTAAAACTAGAATAAATATCATATCGCGTGATCCAAATTCAGAGGTGTGAATACTTTTATCCCGTTTTACAGCTTCGAGTTGATGGCATTTCGATACAATCTGGTCTTTAATTTCTCTTATTATTCCATATAAAGTCTTGGATGATGAAATCGATACACAGGGGTGGATGAACTTTTTTGATAGAATGATTTCATCCTGGTTTTTCATCAGTTCAGCAATGGGAAAAAACAGATAATCACTTATTTGATCCAGCTCAGTTTCCCAGAAAATCTTAATATGATAACTCATCCTTTTAATCTGGGCTTCTGGTCCGTTTTGATACATATCCGGGATCTCTTCGGGTTCAGCAAGGGAAACAAACCTTGATGATTCATCATTGAGGTTATTTAAGTTCTGTACAATGGATACATTTTCAGATTGATCACTCCATTTTTTTATTCCTATATATACTTTAAATGTTTTGCCGCCATCTTCCCATGATTTTTCAAAAGAACGCGGTTTGATACAGGCATTATCGTCAATTATACAATGGGTCATATCATTAAATAAAAATTCACCGGATTTTATTTCAAAAATATGATTTAAAAGTGATGATTCAAGGATATCTAATGCAACAACACCCCATAAACTTGGGGCAACATACTTATATAGAGGTGTAAACAGTGATTTTGTATAGAGATCGCATAGTTGGAAGTGCTGGGGCTGGAGAAAAAGACCCTGATGCCAGAAAATTGGTTTTGTCATATTTATGATCCTTATTTATATCATCTGTCCTGGTCCACCCTGCTTTGAATATCTTTGATCTGCATTGGCCCTAAAAACAAATCAACATTAATCAAGGCTGGAACCTGTGTTTTGGTTGTCCTAATAAATCCCTCTTTTTTGACCACAACTGGAATATTTATTAAACGTGTTATTCTCTGTTTTGATATTTTCATATATCCTGCTGCAACAGCAAAATATTTTGCATTTTCAGCCCTGTCGAGTTTAATATCTATGTTTTCACCGGGGTGAACAGTAATCTGTTTAACCACAGCAGCGCTTGTATCAAAAATGGAACAATCAAGGAGTGTAAAAAGGCCATTTAAATCACTTGACAGTTGATTAAAGCCATTTGGATCATTTAACTGATACACACAAAGATGTAGTGTGTGGGAGTCTCCGTCATCAAGGTTTAACTTTGGATCAGCTTCTATATGCAGAGAAATCGCCTCTTTTTCATATGTCCATTCAGGCGGTGGAAGAACTTTAGCTGAGCAAGAGAAGAGAAACGCAGTCAAGAAAAGAAGAGATAAAATATATTTGGCCTTGCTGCAACTATACAATTTGCTGATATCTTTTGAAATAATACTACCGATGTTCTGTTTTTCCAATTTTACCTCCTGTCATTAAAAGATGTTTTCAGGCACTGTTTCTCAAATTCTCGGAAATAGTCTTCGGTGAACTTACCTGATTCAAACCACTGTTTGAATTTGTTGTATTTTGATTCATAGGCTTTGTAACATTTTGCATGCTTCATGGGACTCAATTTCATCACTCCAGCCTCTTTCTCCAACAGCTTTGGTGAAAGCTCCATGAGAATCTGGTTGACTTTTTCACAGGCTGCATCTTTTGATGCTTCCCTTGTAACCAGAAATGCCTGGGTGATTTGACCAATATAGGCTTTAAGGGGAATTTTTTGTCCACTATCTTCCATGTGGTATCCTATCACCTGTCTTATGGTTTCATCTTTTTCCTGACTGCCGCACAGGGTTGAGTTGATAACACTTATTAAGTGATTTAAAGAATCAAAGATAGTATTTAGCGACTCAGCCAGTTTGTTGAGCTGTTTATCGGATGATATGTCATTTGCTTCAAAATTACGCCCTAAAAGCAGAGAGAATACTCTGTCAAGAACTGGATTGCTGCATGACAAAGAATCCCCGGCCTCAGTCTGTCCTTTATCAAATTTCTCAAGAAGTGAATCAAGAATTTTAGTTCTTTCTTCTGGAACATACCCATTTAATTCTTCGTTCAGACAGTCTTCAATTAAGTGTTCAGCCTCTTTTGGGTCTGTTTTTTGATATTTTGATAATCTGTCCGATAGATTTTGAATCAGTCTGTTTTTATCCATTATTTCAGCCCTTTGGATTTATTATCCAGGTTTTCAGGTACAATAATAACAGTTTTTTCCATATCCTGGTCGCTAAAATGGTTGTCAGCCGCACACTCTTGACTTGTTGGATCAATAACAGGTCTGTTTTGATCTGTTTCAATGGTTTTTTCGCTGTATTCAGGGGCTGTAGATAAATCGTTAGTTGTTAATATCACAGTTTTTTCCATGTCAGAATCAAATCCTGATTCTGTTGTTGATATTTTTTCCATTGTATCTTGCTGTGTTTTTACTTGAGCTGTATCAGATGGTTTCTCATTTGACACTATATCTGAGCTATTTTTGGATTTTAAAGTGTTATTAAAGGTATCATCTTTTGTAATATGAGGTTTATAATTGCTTTCAAATGATTTATTGATTTTTTCTTCGGGAGTGGACAGGGTAAAAGTTTCCATTATGTCATTATCATAATCACCTGTTTCATATTCCCACCTTTTTTTTATTCTGCTTAAAATATTGTGAATCTCATGATGGGAAGAGTCTTCCTGTTTTTTTTGCTGTAAACCTGTCGTCTCTTTTTTTTCTTGAATGTACTGTTTTGAAATGATGTGTTTTTGATTAAAAAGTTTTTTCTTTATATCATCCATAATGCAGTCAATATCATTTAATATTGGCTCAACATCATTATTTCCTTTTTTTGTGCTACTATTGGAACCGTGGGTAAAAAGTGAAAAAAACAGCTTAACAATTTTATTCCACAGATCATGGTGCTCACTATGAAGAATAAAAGATGGTTTATTCCAAAAAATTTGATGGCTTTGAAAAACCTTATTATCATTAAGAAAATTGATAACATCAATGGAGTTTAGATCTTGCTTATTTAATTGTTTAACTATTTTGAAAGCTTCTTGAAAAATCTCTCTGCTTCGCTGATTTTTATTTGTAAAAAAAACATACAGCCACAATGATGCAAAATATGAGGAGAAATTGCTGCCATTTAAAATGTCATGATTATGCTCTTTTTTATCGGGAACATCGAGTATATTAACACTGAAATTCCATAGATAGGGCAGTACAGATTCTTTATCACCTAATTTAATCCATAATTTTTTAAATGATAATTCAAATTCATACAATTTTGACTGTTTTGATCTGATGAAAACTGCTCTTGCTGTTTCCCTTAATAGAGAGAGTTTAAGGTATATAATTTCCAGGAAAAACATGGGGTCATCATTAAAAAAGAAAGCTTTTTTTGAGCTGTATGTATTTAGTTTCTGTTTGTCAGGCAGGGCAATCCCATACTCCCTGAGTACATCAATCTCATCAATGTCAGCCCCGGATAGTAAGGGCAGAAAGGCTTCCATGGTCATATCAGAATCGTTAAAACAGATCATATGAAATGGATAAAATGAGAAAAAGCTAATCCTTTGATCAGCTTTTTCTCCTGACATATAACACTCCATACGTTCCTGGCATGTGTGGCAAGGGAAAAAATGATCTGAATTAACTTTTAAGTTGTTAAAATCATGGATCAGGTCAAATCTGTTTTTTACATATCCAGGGTCAGAGGCATCTTTTGAATAGGTATAAAATATTGTTTGATCATGGGAAGATATACACTTGGGGCAGAATAAATATCGTTTAAGTGAATTACTATAGGAGGGCAGGGCGTTTTTTTTAAGAAGTTCATCATCCATGCACAGCTCAAGCTCCAAAGCACAGGTTGGACAGGGAGGATGAAAGTAGTGCTTAGTTTTCTGGCAATAAAAAAGAGATTTAAACAAACAGGGTTCTTCAATATATTCCTGAATATCAGTAAAATGGAATGCTGAGCTGTTTGTGTCAGAAGAGATTAAATGCTGCCATCTTTTATCAAGCATGCTGTTTGTAACCGGATTTAGATCACTGTATTCAAATAAGTAGTTATCGCGCTGAACAAGAAATAATAGTTTTTTAACTGTTATTGTTTTATTTAGCCTGATCTCTCCTTGAATAACCCTTGCAAGTTTGCCTGAATTGTCCAAGACCTGGAATGGGAAAGAAGTATTGAATTTTTCAGAATCGTTTTTATACAGAGCAAAATTCATGTAAAAACTACTCTTTTTATATTTCAACGTCTCAATGAGAGAATGCTGCTTCACTAAATTTTCCTTATGGTGATTTTTAAAGCTAATAGGGCGCTCCTGTCACGGCATCAACATAACCTCCATATCCTTCCTGGACAAGACAGAATGCCAGCACAACTTCAGTGTACCTGCGAGATACCTGCTGTAATTCAGTGATAACCTCTGATAAGTGCATGCCGTTCCGGTTTGCCCGTTTATTACGTATTGTAACTACATCAACGGGAACATGATTGCTGTTATCAACAAAATTTCTTATGCTCTGATAGCTTTCAGCAGCCTTGTGCAGCCCTAATGAGTGCATCAGTCGTCTACCAAAATATGGACTGGCGTGGTGGTATCCCTGGAATTTAGTCAG
>JAOZRI010000267.1 GCA_029940235.1 Desulfobacula sp.
ACTCTTTTATAAAAACCCATATCATTAATAAATCCGAGTTGTAATCCTTGAAAATAGACTGAACTTGCCTGCCCTTCATACCCCCGAATCTGGTCAATACTTTTACTGTTTTCAAGTTTTCTGATCAAAGAGAGAATCTGTTTTGCCTTTAAACTTGCATCATTTTTATCTCTGCTTCTCTTTATTCTTTTAAGAAAAGTAGCCATGTTTAAAAGTTTGCCTGATATTATACTTTTTGCCATTTGCAGGCAGAATTTTTTATCATCAAGAAGCAGGAACTGTTTTTTATGCAAAAATACATTTTTAGATTCAGGAGATGCTATTCTCCCAAGATATCTGCCGGTTCTTGTAAGATAAATCGTATCTATATTTCTTCTCATGAGTTGACACAATGCACTGTGTGTTATCTCAATGTTCCCAAATAATACAAGTTGTTTGAGTTTATGGGTAAATAAAGTATGAAAAGTTGCGCCGTCCCTTTTTGCCAGCAGGTGCTGACCTTCTTTAACTATACGTACTCCCTGGGTTTTAATATAAACAATCATTTGCTGCCCCCAAATATTAATTTTAAATTATTAATTCTTAGTTTTTAATTATAGAGGGCAGCAACGATTGTTTCAAAGACTGCAACGTTGCAATGTGTTTACAAATTGTCAAAGAGCAAATTTTATATTTAAATATTTTTTTCTACCTTATTGATGAATTTTCCAAGATTATCTTCCAGTGTTTTAATTCTTGCAGGATTATCATTAAAACCACAATGATTTATATCATTTCTTGAACCTGTCAAATCTCTATATATTTTTACAAGATTTTGATTTTTTTTATATAAATTCTGAAATTTTCTCGTTATATCCTTGTTGTGCGCTGCCTCTTTAAACCATTGTTTTTCCGGCTTGTTCTCTAAAAAAATAGTAACTGCCTGATTGGCAATTGTTCTGTTTCGATTTTGATTATCAAAATTTTCCGGATTTTCACCAATCATTGAAACAAAATAAGTTATTAATGTTTCCTGCAAGATTGTATAACCTTGTTGTATCAAATTATGGTTAAGACACCACGTTGCTGCTTGAATACCGTCTTTAACAGTACTTTGTTCAAACTGCGCTAACTGAGTTTCCACTTTTTTAAATAAAGGTTGTAAAGGCTTATTTAAAGGGCTGTTAAGCTGTATTTTTCTGCAACCTTCAAGATTTTGTTTTAATCTTATCATATTGTCTGAAATATCACGTCCTCTGCAAGTTGATAGTGTTTTTGTAAAGTTTTCAAGATTTTCTGCAAATTTTCTGATCGTGTGCTGTGATCTCTCTTTTCCTTTTGTCATGGCTAAAATTGTTGTTGCTGACTTCCTGGCAAGCTGACTCACTCTGGAAGCATTGCCACTTGTTAAAAATTGATCAATTCCATTTGACCACTCTGTGAGCTGATCAAAAGATGTTAGGTCAAAAATTGGAAGAATCCTTTTCTCAACAGGCATCTGCTCTATATCCTTAAATGAACCAACAGCTTCCATAGCACCATAAAACCAGCCTTGAAGGGAAATATTTTTTATTACCCTGGCATAATTTAAAATTACCGTGGCAAGCATGGGAATGGATCAAAAAGCATGGGTTATATCAAAAATAATTTCATCATTCTGGTTTATCTGTTTAAAAACAGTTGAAAAAATATCCCAAATCTCAGACTCGGTTTTCCCATCAAGGATTGAAACCTGCTGCCATTGACAGTTAAGACCGAGATCTTTAATTCTTTTTTCAAGACCTGTTCTGTCCTGGGTTTCCCCTGTCTTCCAATCTTTGTGTCCATTATCTTTCCAGTTTTTTTGAAAAGAGTCCTTTGTAGTAAAAATAATCACTCTGTCATCTGCTGACCACTCCATGCAGTTTAGCTTAATAGTTGCTTCCTGAACAAACCGCACATTTTTTATTATAACATTGCGAAATTTATAGGAACATTCAAGATAATCATTAGTGCCAAGAAAAGAGATAAAAATCTTTGCCATAATTTATTCGTAGCTCCTTTTTTTGATAAAACTTTTAAACAATATCCCAAATATTTTCTACGGCATATAGAGGAATATTGATGATTTCAAATTTTTCTCTCGCAAAAATATGTTCCTGAGGTGAAAGACTTATCACCACAGCTTTTTTTTGCCCATACATTTCAAGATAGGAAATAACACCTTTTAAGTGTGTGTTTTTTATCTTTAATGCAGACTTACACTCTATTGGTATCACTTTATTATTAACTTTTAATAAGAAATCAATTTCCATTCCCGATGGTGATTTTTTCCATCCATGCAAATCAGGAGACTTCCGTGCAAGCTCAATTGCTACCTGGTTCTCAATAATACCGCCAAGAGGTTTTCTAATATCCGTATTGACCTGGTCAAAAAAATCAATTGCCGGTAAACCAGCTTCTCTGTAATATCTTAATATCCCTGTATCAAACAGATATCGTTTTGGAAGATAACGATGACTCTTTTCCGGGGATATACCATGCTGCTGGGAACGAAATATCAGCTTCCACTGTTCAAGTCTGGCAAAGATTTTATTTATTTTATGATGCACTATAGTTGTTGGGGATGGCACTACACTGCTGTTTTTTGAAGGTGAGCCTGTAAAGTTAGCCACACTTTGCAGGCAGGCTTTTACAATGGCAAGGTCATTTTCACCAAACAGACGAATAAAATCCTGCTCATAATCCGCCACAATAGAACCAAGAGAGTGCTGGAAATCTCTTTTTGCAAAATAATCTTTAACAACAACAGGAAGCCCGCCAACCGTAAGATAACTATTAAGCATTAAAAGAAATTCATGATGGATGGCAATTGACACTTCTGATAATGCTTTAAGCTTTTCACACAACAAATCTTTTTTCCCTGCCAGTAAAAATTCATAAAATGAAAATGGTGTTACCACCAATCTTTTTACACGTCCGACAGGATATCGAACACCTTTTCTAAATAATCTTGAGAGGGTTGATCCGGTAAGAATTGTGGTTGTATAAGGCCATGATTCTTTCATAAATCGTACAAATTGACCCAACACCATGCTTTCTTGAGATTCATCTATAAATAGAATCCCCTGCATTGTCGGGTCAAAATCAAAAGAGAGTTTCAACAAATCTTCAAACTCTGAAAACTGCCCGCACTGATCAATTTTCAATCTGAAAAGACGATCTTTTTCCAGATTTATAATAATTGTCTTTATGGAAAATTTACTGATAACATGTTCTACCACAGTGCTTTTACCAACCTGCCGTGCACCTTCTATCAGCAGAACATCTTTATGCTTATCAGAAGATGCAATAAAATCATATAATTGAGTTTCAATTTTTCTTGGTATATAATTCATTTGTAATGAATATATCTATTCTGCGTTAAAAAATCAATAGAATATATATATTTTATAAAAATAACCACCTAAAATAGTGATTTTATATAAAAAAACTAATTCCAATCTTCAATTCTTTCATGTCTTACTGTGTGGTGATCAACCGGATCCGCCAAATGGCGGTTATTAAAAATCACAATCTGCCTGCCCAATTTTAACAGCACTCCATACAAAAGCTGAAGTAATACCGGCAATCACAAACATAATAACGCTGCAACCTGTATTTCCCCTGTTTGAACCTTTGGAGCCTCTATCTTCTTTTTCCATTTCATTATACAAAACACAATCAAGTGCATCTTCTTCTTCCAATAAAAAGTCGTCAAAATCATCCATTGCTTTTTCCTTGTATTGAAAAATTTTAAACTATTCAAGTTAAACATTGCCAAGCATTCAGTAGTGTCCGGTTAGTTTATTGCA
>JAOZRI010000268.1 GCA_029940235.1 Desulfobacula sp.
GAATGGATGGCAATTAATTATCTCTCATTTTTCAAGAACGCAAACTGGTTTGTATTTGTTTTAAGTATTGCATTCCTTGTCATGATGATGACCAACTTTATCATGAATGTTGCAGCCATTGCCATTGTACTTCCTGTAGCTCTGGTAACAGCACGTTATCTTGGTGTGGCAGGTGAAATCATCCTGTTTGCCTCTCTGGTAACAGCTGGTATGCCATTTCTGCTTCTTGTGGGTGCGGCTCCCAATGCCATTGCCTATGATTCAAAGCAGTTCACCACTGGAGAGTTCTTCATGTATGGTATTCCGGCAAGTATTATTTTAATGCTTGTTACTGCTTTTGCGGTCTTTATACTCTGGCCAATGATGGGAATGCCGACTTTGGTGTGAATAACAACAAGTTAAACAATTAACCTTTACCTCTGGTTCATATTGGTTGCTATATATGGATCAGGGGTGAAAGATCCAGATGTTAATGTTTAACTTATTTTTGTATGACTCCTGATAATTTTACCCGCCAAATCTCTGGAGAATATCATTGACCCTCTCTTCGGTCTGTTTTTCAATATGGAGATGTTTATCAGCCGTGGCTTTTTTTATTTTTTCTGCAAGAACTTCAATGTCAGCAGGTTTCTCAAGAAAATCCGAAGCACCGGCTTTTATGGCTTCAACTGTTTTTTCAACAGTGGCATAGCCTGTGAGTAAAATAATCTGAAGCTCCGGGCTTTTGGCTTTAATGGCTTTCAAGGCCTCCATGCCATCCATTCCAGGCATTTGAAAATCCATGACAATGGCATCAAAAGGTTTTGTGTCTATAACGGACAAGGCTTGGGCAGCTGATTCAGCAGTGGTAATTTTAAAACCTCTGGCTTCCATACGCTGGGCCATTATTTCAAGAAAATCTTTTTCATCATCCACAAGTAATACATTTTCTGACATTTTATTGCTCCTTAAAATATAGGTATCCCCACCATTAATTCCTGTTTGACCACACAAGGCCAAAACTACAGTTTTCTTGATTTTTTTCAACAACTATATCAAGATACTCAATTAAAGCCTTATCTTCATCAGCCATAAACAGGTTGTCCATAAATCCATCATCAATACTGCCCATGGAGAACCAGACTGATAATGTCTCACTATCCTGTTTAAATGAAACTGTCACTTTTTTTTCCTGGTGAGCTCCCTGGCAGGCTGCTTCCACAGCTTTCCAGATCATATTTTCGAGGAAGAACTGGTTTGCATTGACACCGATGTGAGAGGGGGCAGGAATAATTTTAATTGTTACCTCATACATTTCAATCAGCCTGGATGCCAGCTCCAATGTAAATTTTACTGTTGTTTCCACGTCTGCCATCTGCTTTGACAGGTCAACGCTGTGGGAAAATTTATTTAATTTTTGTAATATATTATTGGAACGCTGTACCTGGTTTTTGATATTTTTTGAAACACGATTAATCTGTTCGATTGAGAGCATTCCATCCTGGGCCATCATGGATAGATCGTCCATCAATCCAATGTTTTCATTGATAATTGCCAGTGTGTTTTTAATTTCATGGGTGGCAGAAGCAGACATTTTGCCAAAAAAATGGAAACCTTCCTGTGTTAATATATCATTTTCTTTCATTTTTAATCTCTTATATTTTTAAAATTTGGATTACTAATTATTGTATTTTTTCTTTGTTATAAATTTTGAAACTACCTAAGTTCTATTTTATTAAATTTTAATCAAATTCTGATGTCTGTTCAATTAAGCCTTTGTCCAGGTCTTCTTGCTTTTCTGCTGTTAAAGGCAGAATTACAATAAATGATGTCCCTTTGCCCAGCTCACTTTTAACCACAATATTACCATTCATCTCCTTGACCAGTCCATAGGTGATGGACAGGCCAAGGCCTGTGCCCCAGTGAGCATCTTTAGATGAAAAAAACGGTTCAAAAATCTGGTTGATATCACTGCTTGAAATACCGATGCCAGTATCGCTGATGGTAATTATTACTTTTTTATCTTTATTTAATTTAACATCTACCTTTAATTGACCACCATCTTCCATTGCTGCAAAGGCATTATTGAACAGATTTAAAATAATCTGCTGGAGGTTGCCCCTGTCACATTCAAAATCTTTAATATTGTCACGGCTCTTAAAGGACATGCTTATATCTTGACGTTGGGCATCTTTTCTTAAAAAAGTAAATATCTGTCTAATTATTTTTTCTATATCCACAAGTTCTATTTTGGAATCCATGTGTCTTGCAAAATCCAGAAGTCTACGGGTGACAGTGCCGCAACGATCAACTGCTGCAAGAATATCTCTTGTCAGTTGATTAAGCTGTTCATTGGGTGAAAACTCTTTGCTAATTGTGAAAATATCCTGAATTAAACCTGTTTTTTGATCAATTATGGCAAGCGGGTTATTAATTTCATGGGCTATTCCCGATGCAAGACGACCAATGGATGCAAGCTTGTCAGCATATCCAATATGGTGAAGGGCTTTGATTCTTTTACGGTCTGCTTTATGGATACGGCCAACAAGAAAAGTTGCCATTCCCATTATGGATAGTACAATCAAAATCATGCTTACTCCAAGATACCCCACAAGTTTAAGTCTGGGTTTTAACCACAGGTCTGCAATATTTTGTTTGCTTTTAACCAGGACGAGTGTCAAAGATGAATTTGGTATCCTTGCATATCCTGCAATGACAGCTTTGCCTTCCGGAGTCACAACTTCTTTGATTCCAGCTGTCTCTTCCAACGTAGTAGTGTGAAAAGTATTGGCAATACTTAGCTCATCATAATGAGAAGATGGAGTCAGCAAACTGCCGTTTTTATCAACAACAAACATATCTTCATCATCTTGGCAATCACACTGATCGCTATACTCAAGAGCATATTTTTCCACATCTTTGGAGAATGAAATTGAAATTATAGCAGAGGTTAAAACTTTGGATATGGAGTGTTTCACCTCATCTTCAATGGTTTTGCGGCTGAGGCGAAAATCCATAAATCCCATGACACAAAGGGGTAAAATTGCCATAAAAGAGGTGACTACCACAATCAGTTTCCATTTACGCTGAAAATTAAAACCTGTATGGGCATGGCTGCCGGCAATATTATGATGATCCCAGAATGCAGGTTTTAATATGTTTAATCGTTTCATGGTTTTATTTTATCCACTTTTTGGGTACTCTGTCAAATAGGAAGATGGCTGTTAGTATTGCTTTGCATTTTAATATATGGTACCTTTAAATATTAATTATCAACCTAAAAAAGATTGACAGGCTTCCAAACCAAATATTGGAATCCGAGATAAAAGTCAAGGCTAACATGAAAAACAAAATACCTGAAAAAGCACGATTACTGGAAGAGCTTAAAAAGAGTGGATTTAATATTCCGGATTTTATTTATGTACCGGCAGATGAATTTGTCAGTGGAAAATTCAAGCAGTTAGATTCATTTTTAGAAAACCATCGTGAAAGCTATAAAGTCATTGCAAGAAGTGCCCATCCCATGGAATCAGATTTTAAAGGTGGCACCTTTGATTCCATAGAGACCTATGCAGATATTGGTGGAATTAAATATGCCAGGAATCGTATAATTAAAATGGCAAAAACATCTAAACGTCTGTCCATCATGCGTCAACAGGCTTTTAACCATGCTCCCTATATCAAATTTGATGAAATGGGTGTTATTGTAATGCCATTTGTCAATGGTTCAAGTGTCATGGCAAAAATGATCGGTGAACATTGGGAATTTGGGTATTGCAGAGACCGGTGTCATAAGATGCAAAGCGAGCCCCATATTACCAAAGT
>JAOZRI010000269.1 GCA_029940235.1 Desulfobacula sp.
CCTCCACCATAGAGGGAACAGCAGACAGCGTAGGCATTGATTTAAATGAATCAGGTGTGGCAGATATCACCATAAATCTGGATAATGCAGTAAGGCACAGTGGTGACTATATTGAATTTGATATTATTTCTGCCAAAGGTGATCACAGCACAGGACATGAAATAGGTTTTAATGCAGATAATTCAATCCTGTCTCCTCCTGTTTCAGACTTTCAGGCTCAATTTGTTACACAGCTTATCATTACTGGAACCAACGATACTATCTCATTTCGGGAAACAGATTCAACCGGTGCAGCAACTGGCATTCTTACTGCGACCATACCCAATCAACCTTATACTGATATGGATAACCTTGCAGCAGAAATTGAGTCAGCAATGGGAGCGGTAAGCCTTAATGATATTGATTATACAGTATCCTATGACACTGAAACCAGCCGTTTTAATATACGGGAAAATGGATCAAGTCTGAATCGGCTTGATATTTTGTGGGATACAGGTGCTAACAGTGCTGCAAGTGCCGGCACCACCCTTGGATATTATAATCTTGATGATGCCATAACATATCCTGTGTCAGATACAGCTGTTGCAGGCCCCATGACTTTTGACAATACAAACAGTGTAATTGATTTCAGAGAAACAAACAGTGACGGCTCTTTGACAGGGCAGAGAAGTATAACTATTCCCGAAGGTGTGTATGCAAACCCTGCTGATGTTGCGGCACAGATACAGTCAGCTCTTAGAAGCAGTTCTGTCCATGGTGTTGACTATATTGTCCAGTTTAGTGCAGGTGAGTTTATGATCAAGGGCAGCAACTCCCAGATAAAAGGGTTTGAACTTTTATGGGAAACAGGTGAAAACTTTGATAATAGTGCCGCACAAATGCTGGGTTTTGATAATACAGCCAATGATGTGGTTACATTCATAGAGAGTGATGAAGATGTTGTTAATATAGTCATTGATGGGACAAATAATAAGCTTGATTTTAAGGAAATTACACTGGAAGGAGAAGGTAAAGGTGCTGGTGAACTCACAGCATTGATCGATACAGGCACCTATACAAGCCACTTAGCCCTTGCACAGGAAGTTGAGGAGGCCTTAGAACTTGAATCCCGGCAAAACGGGAATGCAATTGATTATTCCGTGTTTTGGGATGGCCATACCAGAAAATTCACCATTAAAGAGAATGGTACCAATCTAAGTCAGTTCCAGCTTATGTGGAACAGCGGTGATAATGCCCCGCCTGTCCATGGCGGCACAGGTCAAAGTATTGGTTCAATACTTGGGTTTGACAGTAATGCAGATGACATTGTAAAACCTTTGGAAAGCAGTAGAATTGTAGAGTGGGGTATTTTCAATACCTTGATTGACTTAAAGCAGTATTTATCAAATAATGACAGAGATGGTATAGAGCGAACCATAGGAAGGTTAGAGACAAATTATGATCATATGACATCAAGGATTGTGGATGCAGGTATGAAATTTTCCCGTCTTGAAGTCAGGGAGACAATCACCACCAATATAAGCCTGAGTCTTACTGAGAGGAGATCCACAATAGAGGATGCAGATATGATCAAATCAATTATGGATCTGAAAAATATCGAGACAGCTTATCAGGCAGCACTGAGTGCTACAGCAAAGGTGCTGGATATAAGTCTTGTTGATTATCTTAGATAGATATGAGATATCAATTATGAGGGATAACGTTTGAGACCTTCAGGTTATAACTGACCACTCATAGTTTTTATATTAGACGGGATAAAATTTATAAATGCTTGTTCTTTCCAGGAAAACAAAAGAAAAAATATTGATTGGCAAGGATATTGTAATCAATGTTCTTGAAATTGAAGGAAACAGTGTAAAAATAGGGATTAAAGCTCCCAAAGATATTTCTATTCTAAGGATGGAGGTATTTGAAAAGATTCAAAATGAAAATATCGCATCTGCATCCAAAGAGCCTGAGGAAATCACCCAGGCCATGGATCTTTTTAAGAAAAAGCTTTCAAAGGAGTAAAAAAGGTTGAAAATTAATACCAGAAAATTTGGTGAAATTGAAATCGATGATGATAAAATTCTGACAATGCCCGAAGGTTTACCTGGGTTTCCAGGTTTTGAACAATTTGTGCTTTTTGAAGATAAAAACAGTGCTCCTTTTTGCTGGTTCCAATCCATTGAAGCGCCAAATCTTTCACTTGTTGTTATGAATCCTGCAGTATTCAAACCTGACTATAAATTGGATTTACAGGGTTTGATTGACAACAGAGGCTGGAGAGATATTACTCCGGAAAAATTACTGATATTTGTGGTTATTAATATAAAAGAGGGTAAACAGGAAAAAAGTATTACAGCAAATTTAATGGGTCCCTTGGTGATTAATTTGAAAACTAAAGAAGTGATACAGATGGCAATAAGTGATCCTGACTATTCCCATCAATATGATGTTTTAGGATCTCTTTGAAAATAGTATAGTTAATAATTCATGTTGGCAGTTTTATAACCCTGCATGGCAGCTTTACCCTGCTGTATCTTTGCAAGACCTGCAGTTAACCTCTCTTTGTACTCCATGGTTACCTTGGAAAGCTCCTTGCTCACATCCATTATAGATGCAAGTCTGGTTTCATATTCTGCCAGATCAGAAAGGCTGTCTGTTTTACCATGGGAGCCTGCATGTTTAACAAAGCTGTCCAGATTATGTTTTAATCTGATAAATACGTCATCTCTTTTTTGAGTCATGGCAGCAATGTCAGGCATGGATTCATTTTTCATGATATCAATATGCTGTATCTGAAGGTCTTCATACTCAGTAAAACAAAGCTCTAATTTCTGCTTATATAGATCAGATTCCATTTTATACCCCTTAATCAAAATTCAGCTTGAGCTGCCCTTCAAACAGGCAGTTAAATTGTCTGGTCAAAAAGAAGCCCGGAAAGTTCTTCCATTTTTACTCTTAACTCCAGCAGTTCTTCCGAAGGAATCTGTTTTATCAGCTCATCAGTTGCTTTGTTTTTGATTTGTACAACCACCTGATGGTTGAGTTTTTCATACATGGAAAACCTCAAGTTGGTCTGGAGATCAGTCATGTAATCATTTAAATCTCCAGTGATATCTTCTATCTCTTTGGCAGATAAATCCTGCTCCTGTGGAGTTTCCTCTGCTTTTTGAACATCTTTCTGGGGTTGCAGAGTTTTAACTCTCTCGGGAGACAGTACCTGAGTTATTGAAGCATCCATAGATGAAGCTTCAGATTGTACCACTTCTGCATTTATGTTGTTGATATTCATATATTTCTCCTAAAATGAATAGTATTTGTCTGTTTACTTGGGCTCCCTATGCAAATAGAGAGTTTGCCTGTATTAAATTGTCCTGCCCGTCTTTATAAGCATTTGGCTCAGGTTGTTTCTTATTTAAAACTTCAGTCTCCCATATCTGGTTTAAACGTTTAATGTAGGAGTGAGTTAAATCAAGGACTTTTACATCATTGCTAAGGGATACTTTGGGAAGTTCAGTGAGCATATTGCCGTATAACTGAGTTAGATACTGGATTGATTCATCTTCTATCTCCTTGTCAAGGCTGCTGTAAAGTTCTGTAATGATGGCAATTGTTTTGCCAAGATGCTCTCCTCGTTTTTTCGGGTTGTTCTCTTTAATACCCTGTTTGGCAAGAGTTATATTCCTGAGAGCACCTTGATACAGCATCTGTATGAGTTGTTCCGGGGTCTTCCCCTGGTAGTGGTTGTTAAGATAGGTGTTCATGTTGCTTGCGGCGGACATATAAGTCTCCTTTTCTCTATAAAAATCAATCTTTTG
>JAOZRI010000270.1 GCA_029940235.1 Desulfobacula sp.
TTATTCATGTATATATGACAACAACGGGTCATACTCCGTTTGCCCATATAATGACCATGATAACAGGCTGGGAAGATCTTGAAGAAGATGAAGCAGCTGAAAACTGGGAAGTTAGAAACTATAAAAACAAAATGCAGCAAATTCAGGAAATCCTTGAAAAAAGCGAAACTGTAAAATAGTAAGAAATAGGTATTCACAGCAAAATCCGGCATCCTTTTGAGTCATCATAAAGATGCCGGATTTTTTCGTATTGCATTATCTTTTCAAAAAATTGATAGGCATATTTTTCCCTTGCCATAATCCAGTATGGCCCTCATCATATGTAATGTACTATGCTGTTGTTTTCTTAAAAAAATACTGCATTGTTAAAACTCATTATTGTGTAATAGATTTAAAATAACTTGACTTTTTTATGCTGGTGATATTTTAATATTCCGTTGAGAGAGGGAATAGAGGTAATGATAAGACTGACTGTATATAAAAAAATGATGCTCGGATTTAGTACTATTATGATTATAATGATTATCTCCAGCGCCTTTGTATTATTTGAGCTTGATACTGTATCAAAAGGGGCTAAGCATATTCTTACCTCAAACGTCTGGACACAGGAACACGCAAGACAATTGCAGGATCTTATTCAGGATGAAAATGGATATGCAGGAAAATACATTATATCAAAAGATGAGACCTATTTTGCGCTATTTATGGAAACAGGCAAACAGGTTAATCTAAATTTGACAACATTGCTTGATAAAGCATCTTCCACTGAAGATCACTCATTAATACGTGACATGCTCCAGTCTCACAATATAATATTAGCTAAGATGCAAAACAGGCAATTTGATCTATCTGCTGATCAAGACCCTCTATGGCAAAAAAAAATACAATTACTTCTGAGCTCCCTCGACCTCCTGATCACCAGAAACCACCTATTGATTAAAAAAGAGATCGGCCGAATTGAGTTCATAACCGTCCGGTCTATTCAGGTTGCACTCTTACTGATGGCAGGCACCTTGTTTGTTGCAATAATGGCAGCTTTAATTATTACCCAGACCATTACAAGACCCATAGGAAATCTGATCAAAGGGACTCAGCAAATAGCAAAAGGTAATTTTGAAAAAATTTATGTCTCTTCCAATGATGAAATCGTCCTGCTTGCAGATGCAATCAATGATATGAGTACAAAAATTGATAGTACAAATAAACTTAGAACTCAAACCATGCAGCAGATTTCCCATGAGCTTAAGAATCCTCTCCAGGCAATGCAGTCTGCACATGATATTTTAAAAGTATCACAAGCAGTGAGAAAAGATAAGCTTAACATGCTTAAAGTTATCGACACTGGCATTGGAAAAGTGGCAAATTTCAGCCAGCAATACCTTGATCTTGCAAAAATTGAATCTGGTGTAATGCGTTATGACATGGAATTAATTGATCTTTTCAAAATTATTGAACCAATTGTGGATGAAACAAAAATAGTAGCTGATGCTAAAAAAATTAATATTGAGCTCAATTCTGTCTCCTCCCCCTTTGTCATGGCAGATGCTGAAAAAGTTTCAATTATTATAAGTAATTTAATCAGTAATGCTGTTAAATACACACCAGAAAATGGGTTAATTAGAATTCATATCAAGCCTTGCGAATTTGGAGTTCAAATAGAGATTATAGACTCTGGAATCGGTATAGACCAGGATGAACTTAATAGTATATTTACACGATTTTACCAGGCCAGGAATATAAAAAAAATAAAAAGCACTGGATCGGGAGTTGGGTTGGCCATTGTAAAGGCATATGTTGAAGGGCATGGCGGCAGGATTAAGGTTGAAAGCAACCCTGATCAAGGTTCATCCTTTAAAGTTGAGTTTCCCATAAATGGGGACAAACCAGTAACAGTTCCTAAAAAGAACGCCCTTTCATGAGGAATTTATGAACTTTCGCTTTATCATAGTGCTTTCATGGTTTTTTATCACTGGCTGTGTCTCAAATTATCTAATTTCCGATATTGAATTACAAGCCCGGAACCATATGACCGCTGCTGAGTCAAAACAAGAATCATTACACATTGTGGATGCCATAAAAGAGTATACCCTGATATATAAAAAATATCCTGATACAAGTTATCTAAAACCTGCTGTATGGAAACTTGCTCTGCTCAATATTCACCCGGATAATCCTGATATTAATTACATATCTGCACAAGATTGGCTGCAGATTTATTTAAGCCTGCACCTCTCCTCACAAGAAGAAGAAACTGCCCTGATTTTAGCTCTGTTAATCCAGCAAACAAATCTGATACAGATCGAAAAAGAAAAACTGGAATCACACATTAAGCAGCAGAAAAATGAAATAAACACTCTTACTGAAAAATCAGAACGGGCAAAATCAAATATATCTAGGACAAAAAACAAATTAAATACCTGTGAAGCTCAACTCTCAATTTTAAAGGAAAGCTCTGCTGTTTTAAATAATAAACTCCAAAAATTAAAAGAGATAGATGTGCAAATGCATAAAACCAGAAAACAAAACAGTGTTTCCCCTCTTAAATCCAACTAACCGCCATGTGGCAGATCTGAATATCCACCACATAATACCCTGAAGAATAGAAACCAAAGTATGAAAGAATCAAGGCAGTGAGCTGTTCTTTCATACAAAACACATGACACAGTATTGTCTCAATACATACTGCACGATACACAGCTTTTAGGACGAACTTCTCCACAACACTTAATATGAAAATATAAATAGAGTCAGACCAATAATTTGTAATACTCCTTGTTTAAAGCCTCTATATCCTTTATAATGACTAAATCAACCTGATTGAATATTTTTTTCGTTTATCTGGACTTCCATGGCATATTATTTGCTTTTTTACTATAATATTTAATTTAGTAAGGTTACGCCATGAAAAATAAATTTTAAATGGGTTAAAAGTACTGAAGGTTCGAGTCAATGAAACATACTGCTCAAAACATTGAAACCAGCTTTTTTCTAAAATTTACACATAAAATCTATTCATTAAAAAGAGTCTATACATTTTATATAGATGGCTTTAAAGGAATGGTTCTAGGAAAAAAACTGTGGAAAATCATTCTTATAAAACTTTTTATAATGTTTGCCATTCTCAAATTTTTTTTCTTTCCCAATTTTCTTAATACAAATTTTCAAACCAATGAAGATAGATCTGAATTCGTTCTTGAACAAATCACTAAAAATGCTTCATTAAATACACAGGAAGAATTTTTAAAATAAAATATAATTATCATTTAACAGGAGGAAAAATAACAAATGATTGACATTGATTTAAGTGTGGTAAACTGGGCAAGGGCACAATTTGCTTTTACTGCCCTGTATCACTGGATTTTTGTACCCTTAACCCTGGGGCTCTCTTTTTTATGCGCCTTTTTTGAGACTATTTATGTACGCACAGGAAACAGAGAGTGGCGAAATATTACAAAATTCTGGATGACTCTATTTGGAATCAATTTTGCAATTGGTGTTGCAACTGGAATTATCCTTGAATTTCAATTTGGAACAAACTGGTCTAACTATTCCTGGATTGTGGGTGATATCTTTGGTGCACCCCTTGCCATTGAAGGAATTTTTGCCTTTTTCCTTGAAGCAACCTTTTTTGCTGTCATGTTTTTTGGGTGGAACAGGGTTTCAAAAAAGTTTCATCTTTTTTCCACATGGATGGTAGCAGTAGGGTCGAATCTTTCAGCAGTATGGATTCTTGTCGCCAATGCCTGGATGCAAAATCCGGTTGGCATGGAGTTTAATCCTGAGACAGCAC
>JAOZRI010000271.1 GCA_029940235.1 Desulfobacula sp.
CAGATCCAGCTAAAGAGCAGATTGATGGATATTTCCAGGGAAAAGAACCTACCCCGGTTAGAATTTTTCTAAATTCAGGCGGCTGAGGCGGGCCTTCTCTTGCCATGGCTCTGGATGAGCCAAAAGATACTGATGATACCTTTGATATTAAAGGCCTGACATTTGTTGTCGATAAAACTTTCATGGAAAATGCTAAAACCATTAAAATTGATTTTACTGGAATGGGTTTCCATCTTGACTCCAATATTGATCTTGGAGAATCAGGATGCTCAAGCTGCGGTTCAGGTACTTGCTGATAACATCAGCTAAAATCAATATGAAAGAGTGATCTCAACTGGTAACTCTTTTATATTATAGGGCGGATGGTGGTTAGAGTAATCCGCACGCAATAGTTCTTTTAAATTAAAAAGGTGCTCACTATTAAATGAGCACCTTTTTTTTATATGAAGGTCTTAATAAAATCTATCATGGACTTTCATGCCAAGTTGTGGGCATATAAGGGATAGATACTAAAGCTGCCCTTGGCAGTTATTTGCTTTAATTAAATTTGTCAGGATTCCATCATGAAAAGAGTTGCTGATTTTTTTATTTTATTTTTGATTACTTCTTTTTTATTGAGCTTTGCTGCAGCATGTAAAGAGAAAACAATAAGTCCCAATGAGCTGGCTGTTGGTAATTGGATACAATTAAAAAACAGTGCATATATCCTCTGGGTGACCAATCCAAAAGGTGAGTGGCAATCCTCTGTTAAAATTCCCGATGTAACAGGCAAAATTGTTAAATCAAGAGGGGAGGCCAGAGGGACATGGTATATTGAAGAAGGTCAGATGATTGTTACTGTTATGGAATCAGATGTTGAAGATGTCTGGAAAAAAAATGCCACAAGTTTTTTTGATATTATAGAATTAACAGACACCTCAATGCAGTTAAAAGAAGAATCAGGGCATATTATCATTTGGAACAAGACAAACACTCAAAAAGCTCCAATTTCTGAAAGCCTGAACAATACATTGGCCATGTTACCTGTTGCTGTTAATTTAAATAAAAACAGATCCCATGATAAAGATCGTTATCTATGTTTAAATATGAGTCTTGTTCTACAGGAGATGATGCCTGAGCAGGATATGCCTGTTATTCATCCCAAAGCGCGGGAAGCCATGACTATTTTTTTAAGTTCTCTTGTGTTTGATGATGTTAAGGATTTTAAAAGTATTAAAAAACAGAATAAAAAACTTGTTGCTGTTTTAAATCCTTATATGGACGGCTCTATTAAAGAGATTAAAATTGAGCATGTGATTATAACCACTGATATTGATCAGGTGGAAGAGTTTATTATTGAGCATACAATTGCTGAAGAGACTCCTGACAAAGAGGGTGAAGAGGGTAAAGAAACCAAAGAATCAAAATAAAAACACCTTTGAATAATGTTCAATTTTGTTCGTAGTGCAAGGAAGATGAAAATTATAACTGGAGGAATACATAAAGTATCGTGAGCATGCGATCCTCTTCGAACTGAGAATTATCATTATCATACAAATTTTTACAATATCGCTGACCTGTCCCAGGCCACCATTCACTGCTATCATACATTCCATGTAATAATTTAAAATCAGATCTATTATTTTTTTATTGTATTGCTCCGCAAATTGTTTGACTCTCGATTTTAAGATTGCTATATTTATATCAAACATATTCACAAACCAAATGCACTCTTCTCCTATTGCCATGGTTTAATTTTGAGCTGACATTAGTTCTGAGCTAAATACACATCCTGATATTGCAGATATATCCATAGTTATTTCATATAATTTTTCAATGGCAGCATAAGCCTCCTTGCTGCCCATGGGAGGGTAAAATGGCCGCAAAATCAAATCTCAAGTCATTAACACACCATCTTGATGAAGTTAAAAAAGGAAAACGAATATTTGAAGATGCCTTTAAAGGGGTCACAAGGATGATCCTTGATGCGGGAATTCAAAAGATCACAGTAAAAGGCAAAACAACCTATCAATTTGATATCTTCAGCCAGGGCAAAAAACATCTTGTTGGTATGTACGATGAAATCAACAGCTTTGTCTCATTTGTAAAAGACGCTTCTGAAGGTGGTTCTTCAAGGGAAATGGCTTTTGTCCTTGTGGGAGAACCAGGCAATGGCAAGACTTTTTTTGTGGACTACCTCTGCGAACGATACAGAGAGTTTTTAACTATTCCTGAAAATAGAAAATATACATTCAGGTTTATCAATCTTGATAAACTTGGAGGTTATGGAAAGATTAGTTTTATTGAGTCCCAGACCTATGAAGACCCGATGGTTCTTGCAATGAGCCTTTGTGAGACCAAGGAACAATCAAAGGAATATTTTGCAAAAAAAAGTAAATATACTTTAAAGCAGATAGATACTTTATATGATCAATATCGTCCTCTCGGTGCCTGCTCTGCATATATTCTCAATCAGATCAGGGAGTATTCAGATAATAATATTGCAAAAATGCTCTCTTTTTTTGAAGTTACAGAAGTCCCCATGATTGAAAGTCTTGGCACCATAACAGGTAAATATCCTGCCAAGGATAAAATAACATCATCCGCAGTGGATCTCATGGGAGAAGAGTCCATACAAAGGCTTTTGCATATTTCTGATTCCAATAACCCATACAGGTTTGATTTAAGAAGAGGGGCTCTTGCAAGGGTTGCAGGAGGAGGTATCCATTTCAGTGATGAGATCTATAAAAATAAAAAAGATCTGGTTCAGGTTTATCTTGGAGTTATCCAGAATCGCATGATCGAGCTGGATGGATTCAGATGGCCCATTGATACGTTAATAATAGCAACCAGTAATAATTCTGAATTTGACACCTTTCTTTCTGAGAGAGAAGAAGCTCCCATTATTGACAGGTGCAGGATTTGCTATGTTGCACATAATACAGATTATAAAATTCAGAAAACATTAACAGAATATGCCATTGGAACAGACACTAAAAGAACTCTTGATGCAAAAGTACTGCACCAGGATCCAAATTTGAATTATGCAGCTTCTGTGGGTGTGGTTCTGACAAGGCTGCCGGGATCAGACAAATTAACTCCTGTGGAAACCATGAAGCTTGCAGCCGGTGAAGTTGCAGGAGAAAAAAGCCTTAAGACCCTTGCTGAACTCATTGACAGTTTGAACCAGGATACAGACATCACAAAAAGATTTGGCCAGAAGGGCCTTGGCCAGAGAAACCTTGGAAGGGCAGTACAGCTTTTGCTGGAAAGCTCTGAAACCAACGAGGGACAGTGCATGTTTGCATTGGATATTTTCAATGCCCTTGAAAGAACAGTTCTTGATTATGTGCAGGAACCCAATGACCGGGCAAAATTTATGGAAGATCTGAAAATTGCAAGGGGTCTGTACCGTGAAAGAATAATGACTGAAATGTTTAATGCCTATATGGATGAACCCCTGGCAATTAAAAAAGATGTATTAAACTATGTTAACATGATTATTGGTGTTGATGCAGAACAACTTGGTCCTGATATGATGTGGAAATATAAGGATCCCCAGACCAGTGAACTCAAAGCCATTAAAATTGATGAAAGATATATAAAAAATGTTGAGGAGAGGCTTGGGCTTAAAACGGAAGAGCAGAGAGCATCTTTTAGAAATACCATTAGAAAAATATATGGCCAGAAACTTTCCGTGGATGCAAATTATGATTTTATGGATAATCTTGAACTGGTCAAGGCGATTACCGATGTCAGGCTTAAATCAGATATTGCAGGAGCAGGCTCTTTGATTGGTGCTCTTG
>JAOZRI010000272.1:0-1177 GCA_029940235.1 Desulfobacula sp.
CCCATCTGGATAAAGGATTCAAAACATTCAATGAGTTGTTCATCTGTTACAATCCGGCGCTGTCCCCTTGTAAGGCCTGCAAGTTTCCGATAGGAGATTGTCTGCTTGAACAGTTGAAAAAAGGTCTGGCCGTCGTTCATAACCGTGGATGCCGCCACGATGGCCTGGCCTTTTCTGAATCGTTTTGCATAAAGCTCAGTATCTGTTCCGCCGAGACCGACACTGATAACAGTGCCAAACTCCCTTGTATGGCGCAGGCCCACAATCAGTTCATTGCCAAAGGCACTGGAATCCGGCGGCATGAACTGCACCTGGAGAATTGCCTTTACATCCTGACTTATGGCGGCAATCAGTGATTTTCCAGCAAGACCTTGATATTCATCAGGTGTTGATTTAAGGTTGCGCTCGATCCAGGCTGCGTAATTTTCCGGTACTTCATAAAACATTCTTCTTAGAGCTGACCGGATGGCATTGGGCTCTTTTTTAACAATTTTAACACCGCCAACTTCTGTTTTATGAATAATAGTTGGAGATACAATCTTAAGAACTGTTTTTTCTCCGGGCATGGAAATCAATGTTTCATCCAAAGGGCGTGAGCCTCGAGGGATAAGATTGATTTTTGGAGGTGTCTCTGCCCCTGATTTTGCAAGAAGGGAATATACTTCATATTCATATAAAAAACCTCTGCCTTCTTCATGGGCTGCTTCAAGCATATTGTTAATGCTTTGATAATCAATTGGAATATCCACTGTTTTTTTCCATAATTAAAATAGTTAAAAAAAATAAAGCCCTGCCTTAAGTGCAACAAAAGCATAATTCAATATTCTATGATTTGAGGCCGACATTTATTAATACATGATCAATAGGCTCAATGTGTATTACCATACTAAAATTCTAATTTAAAGTTTTTTGAATTAACAATCCAGAATCTTGGTTCCTGAAGATAGTATAAGCATTCAATTTCTTCTGAACATCTATCCTTACCAGGAGCTACAGCATACCTCAAAGTTATGTATTTGCAGCATTTGATGATCTTTTTTTGATATTTATAGCTTTTGCGTTACTGCTTTTACAGAATTTATAGAAATCCATCCCTTTTTCTGGATAAACATCAACAGATTTTCAACTCTGGATGGTGAAAATATTGTATTGTATTCAATGGACAAAAAAGCTGCTG
>JAOZRI010000272.1:1187-3785 GCA_029940235.1 Desulfobacula sp.
CAGCAGTTTTCTCATAAGATTGATATTTTTCAAAAAGGAAAAGAGTCTCAAGAAACAGTTCTCCCAACCCGGTAGTATTTGCCAAAGCTTCATAGTCCTTATAGACTGGTTCTGCCTCCAGGGCAGGAATCTTATAATAATCAAAAGGCCCGTCATAATTCTTTGTCAACACAATTGGATATGGATCTGTTGGTATTGACACTTTAATTTGCAGAGTTTTAAATATAGATGTTTTCCAGCTGTTTAACTGTAGATCATGCCATTGTTTGATTTCATTTTTAAGCTGGGCAAGCATTGTACTTGTGGATAGATCTATATCACATGATGAAACAAGTTTTTCCAAAGAGATTGTTTCATACTCTTTCAGGGCGTAAAGCAGTGTTTTACCAAACAGATATTTTTGTTCATCAGTAATAAAATTTCTAAATTGTTCTGTCTTATATAGTAAAGAAAGAACGTTCCCCCTACGTGCATATCTGTAAGGCGACAACAGAGGAATAATTGATTTTATCCAGGATTCATCCATATCTGCCAGAATATATCCACAGGTAAGTGCTATTGCCATGCTTCTTTGCAGTTTACTGGGGTCACACATCTCCAATGTATCAAAGGATGTATGATAATAGGGATCTTTATGGAAGAATGCACATGATGGCACTCCGAAAAACGGATCATTAAACGGAACATGATCGCTGCCCCCAGCAAAGGGAGAAATACGATAATTCATACAGGGTTTGCTGCCTTCAACTGCAACTCCTTTGGGATGATCTGCAATGATACAGGCAATATGAGACAACATATCCCCCATAATTGTCGGTGTCGTAAAGGAGGCACATGTAATATTTAAGGGTTCTCCGATTTTAAGCTGATGCTCTCCAATCATATCCAGATTTATGCAGGCAACAGCATTTTTTACTCTTTTTTCATGCTCCTTCATCCATGGTATTGTTGCCATAAATTCAGGCATCAATAAAAACCGCAATGTCCGTTTTGGTCTTTTCAGAGTATTATCCTTGATCAGCTGCTGAATGGTGCGGATGATTTCCAGAATACCTGCGGCACCACTGGCATTGTCATTGGCGCTGGGTTTGCCATGGCATAAATGACCGCAGAAAATAATTTCTTCTTCATGCTTTTGAGTGCCCCAAATAGCGCAGGAGAGTAATTCCAACTCCCCGGGCCCAAGCTGCGCATCAATTTTTGCATGGACTTTGACCTTACCTTTTGCAAGTAGTTTTTTCAAATATTGTGCCTGCAGATAAGAGATGCTGAATCCAAATCCTGAAGCTTGGATTTCATCTCCCACAGGCATTATTACTTCCCATAGATGTGCTTCCACAGCGCTTTGCACTCGCTCAATATCAGGATAAACAATTGCACCGACAGCCCCGGTTTTTTCAACTGATTTGTGGTTCACCCACATGGAGCCTGTCATCATGATTATCTTTCCAGTTAAAGAGCCAGATTCAATCTTATCAAGCATTTCTGTTGTACCAATATCCACAAGCTCAGTCTGGATATCACAACTTTTGGATTGATTAATCACACACATTGGAGTTTCTAAGTATCTGCATATCCGTTTTTTTTCAGGGGAAACAACCCACAGCTCTCCTGATTTAATCGTGGAGGAATAGGAGACCTGCCAATCCCATGTTTTAGATATGCCATCAAAAGGATAAACATGGTGTTTTATTTCATCTAAACCACAGGATTTTAAATGGATCATTATTTTTGTGCTTATTGATTGATAACCATGGGAGCCTTTGATGCGATCATATAAGGTGATCTTCTGTACCCAGTCATAGGCTGCTTTCCCACTGCATTCAGATAAAATACTATCAATTAAGTGTTTAATTTTTTCCATTTTTGACTGCCTTGAATAAAACTTCTATATATGCCAATTTAAATTTTACTTAACTATTGTATTTATCTAAAACGTATTGTATCTCAAAGAACGCATTTTTTGGCCGTTTTATCGTTAATTTCAAAATCGCCACATGGGATACCTATACAAAAAAAATGCGCTTTTTTTTAAAACCTGCGTTCTTTCTATTGAGGATATTAAAAATATATGATTAAAAAAATTAATTACTAACGTTAATAAACCAGGGGGAGCAAAAATGATCAACCGGATTTTACTGGCAGTTGTGGCAGCACTTTTCATGATGCAGCAGCCTGCCTTGGCAGCAACGCCAAAGAAGGTAGAAAAGACAATGACAAAAGCCATAGAGGTTGAGTCCAAGGCTCAAACTAAGGCAGATGACTGGACCACAGACAAAGATGATCTGGTAAATGAGATCCGGGATCTTCAGACAAGGTTGACATGGCTTGAGTATCAAAAGGGCAAACACAAAGTCTATGTTAAGGGTTTAAAGGATAATATAGCAGGACTTGAGGCAAAAAAACTTGAAGCCCGTAAATTAAGAGAAAACCTTGAACCCTACCTTGATGAGGTTGTTAAAAGATTAGAAGCATTTATTGCAACAGATATGCCCTTTCTGGAGCAGGAACGCCAGCTAAGACTTTCCTTTCTTTACAATACGTTAAACGACTACCAGTTGGATCTCGGAGAAAAACTAAGACGTGTATTTGAATCCC